>JBASAY010000060.1:0-17928 GCA_049650865.1 Tunicatimonas sp. | reverse complement strand
ACGGTTTTCGTCTGATTAAGGCGCTTGAGAAGCGCGATGCTGAGGCATCGGGCGCCGAAAGCAACGCAGAACAGGTGGAAAGCGTACCAAAATCGCCGTTTAGGTTATATGTCAACACGCCCTAGGTGCCAGTACTCAAACAACCCGTAGATAAAGGTTTCTTCATCGGAGGTAAGCGCGTCAACTTCGTGAACAATATCCATGGTGCAGAACGGTTAGCTTAAACCATAAAAAGGCCCCGTAAAAATAATACGGGGCCTTGCAAATTATTTGTCTGAGCAGGGTACTAAAAACAGATATAAGCTAATAGCAATCGTGCTCGTTAGTCTGTCGGACTAGTTGTTCAGGGTTCTTTCCGTCAGTCCTCGTTCTTAACCTCTACCACGATAGTCTCTACCGCTTCGGTCGGGTTACCAGCCAAGTCAGTCGGCAGGTTGCCGACCGATACGGTAACCAGGCCGTTTACTTCAGCATCCGGCTGATACGCGTAGGTCCAGGTCTGGCCATCTTCGGTGATCATCACCGCCCCATCTACGTAGGTTGTGGTAATACCAAGGACATCAGTTTGAGTGACCGAAACCTGCACGGAGTCTACGGTGCGTAGCGGTTCGTTGAACGTAGCGGTTATGGTGGTGGAGGTGGCGCTGTCTACCGGAGTTACCGAGGCGGTGAGTTTGCCGGTGGCCGGAGTATTATCCGTTCGGTAGGCGTTGAATGTCATCACGGTATCCATTGCCAGTGCGCCGTAGAAGCTATTAGTTACGGCGTTGTCTACGCTAATTTGGTCAAATCCGTCGCCGGTACCGGCGGTATACGTTACCCGGAAAGTTTGTTCGTCTACTCGTTCTACGTCGCTAATGGCCTGCCCGGGTCCGCTGTTGGCCAGCACGCCCACTGCCGGAGGAGTCTCGATGGGCTGATCAAACTTGATGAGCATGGTGCCGGTGCTACCGGCCGTTAGCACAGTGTCGCTGACTAGTTCTACCTCGGCTACCGGGGCGGCGGTCTTAACCTCTACCGGCCGGGTACCTGCCAGGTCGCCCGCGGTTGCGGCAACCTCTCCGGTACCGCCCGCGCTAAAGACCACATTGATCGAGGTAGTTCCGGCACCGCCGGTGATGGTTGCTCCGGTAGGCACCGACCAGTTAACGGGAGCGTCTCCGTAAGAAACAGTAGAATAACTTACTGTGTCGCCGGGGGTAACTTCACCCGGACCACTAACAATCAGGCGGTAAAGCTCGAAGGGAGCGGTATTATCCTCTTCTTCGCAGGCGACAAACCCTAGAGCCGATAAAAATAAGGCGCTCATTAATAATAGTGATGGTAGGCGTTTCATACGTAAAATTTTAGATATAACAGAAATTAGTTAGTTTATGCTTAAATGCATAAGCAAATATAAGTGTTTTTTTCAAAAGAATTATTTTTCTGTCTTTTTAACACGCTCTAAAACCTTTCTACCACCAACATCAGCGAAACGCCCGCGATGGCCGACGAAACCACCAGTTTCCAGTCGCGGCGCGACACTCCCAAGAAACCGATCGTCACCGATGCGCTCAGTAGAGAAATGAGTACGATCACAATCTGCCCCAGCTCCAGGCCCAGGTTAAATGACAACAGGGGCGCCACGATCGACTGCTCTTTGCCGAGCAGGCTGCGCAGGTAGTTCGAAAAGCCGAGTCCGTGCACCAGTCCGAAAATCAAGGCCAGGGCGTAGTTAAGCGGGGCCACCAGCGGCAACGCCGCCCCGCGCTTGCGCACAATGTTGCTTGTTGCCGTAATGAAGATGGTCACCGGAATCAGAAGCTCGATCAGATCAGGATCAAGGTGCACTAGCTGCAGTGTAGCCAACGCCAGGGTGATCGAGTGCCCTACGGTGAAAGCTGTCACCAACCACAGAATCTTGCGCCAGTCGCGCAGTACGTACATCGCGCACAGCGCCACCACAAACAAGATATGATCGTAGCCCCGTATGTCCAGAATATGGGTGAGGCCCAGATCAAAGTACAGCGAAAAAGTATTCATGATCGAACTCAGGGTAGCAAAAAGTGCGGCGCACAGAAGCTACAAATATGCGAGGAATTTAGTACTTTCATAAAAGTTAGGCGGTTCAATTGCCGTTCAACAGTCGCACTGGCGAACCATTGCCGCACAAAATACCTTAACCAAACCAGCTGTACTCCTTTATTTTTATAACTTAGGCTGTATGCGCTCTTCTACTCGTTTCTTAGCCATCGGATGCTTACTGCTAGCGCAGTCTGTTGCGTTCGCCCAGGTGCAGCATCGGGGGTTTCGGATGACTAATAAGCGGGCCAAGCGCGTTACCATTCCCTTCGAGCTGCACAGCAACCTGGTGATCATCCCGGTGCGGGTAAACGACGGCGAAACCCTTAAATTTATTCTGGATACCGGGGTACGCACCGCCATCCTCACCGACCAGGGCTACGTCGACGGCATTCCGTTGGTGGATGATCGCGTCATTACCGTGATGGGGGTGGGCGATCAGGGCGAGATCAGCGCCTACGTGAGCAGTGGAGTAAGCTTCGACCTACCTGAAGGCGTGGCCGCTATCGGCAACTCCATCCTTATTCTAAAAGATGACTACCTGCAACTGGACAGTTTTTTAGGAACCCGCATTCACGGTATCCTGGGCTACGAATTGTTTAGCCGCTTTGTGGTAGAGATCGACTACATGCGACAACAGGTAGTACTGCACCGCCCTGACAAATTTCGGCCGCGTAAATCATTTCAGAAGATTCCGATTAGCGTGGAGGACACCAAGCCCTACGTGGAAGGAGCGGTGTTGCGTTTGAACGACAGCACCACGCTTACTACTAAACTGATGATCGATACGGGGGCCAGCCACTCGCTGATGCTTAACCGACAGAGCGACGAGCGGATCACCGTACCCGAACGCCACATCTCGGGCTACCTGGGGCGCGGACTCAGCGGCGAAATCTACGGGCAGATGGCCCGGGTGCCCCAGTTGAACATTGGAGACTATACCCTCAAGAAGGTCACGTCATCGTTTCCGGAAGAAAACGCCTTTCTGGAAGCGGTGACCGAACGCACCGGCAACCAGGGCAACATTGGCGGGGCCATTCTGAAGCGCTTTCGCGTTATCTTCGACTACGCCAACGGGATGGTTTACCTAAAGAAGAACCGACTGTTTCGCACTCCCTTCGAGTACAATATGAGCGGCATAGAGCTAAAGGCCACCGGCCCCCTGCTCACTACCCTGCTCGTAAGCACGGTCGTCAAAGACTCTCCGGCCCGCCGGGCGGGCATCCAGCCAGGCGACATGATTGTATCGATAAACGGCCAGTATCCCCCCGTGCTTACGCTGGCGATGTTCAACCAGATGATGAGCGTGAAGCCTGGCAAGAAAATCCGCCTTAAAATCTACCGCGGCGGCATGATCTTCAAGAAAAGCTTTCGATTAGAGCGGATTTTGTGATATCTATTAACAGCCAGAATAGGATATTTTATTACACCATCACCATTCCTGTTCCGCAACTAAATTATACCCGTTTGTTTGCAAATACGATACATTGCCTATATTTACCCCCTCAGGAGCTAAAATAAGCTTTTGACTATAAGAAAAGTCTGCAAAGCAAAACAAGCTATAGCATTTGTTTAATCCACAGCTTTTCCATTAGCCATTACCAATAAACTATTTTTACCTAAATAAGAGCAGTGGCAAAGGTATTCCTCTTATTAATGAGTGTACTGATACTCTCGTCTGCAAAGGGGCAGGTTTCTGTTGAGGGGGTAGATGATAATTCGGTGTCGTTTCAGCAGTCATATTTCAACGACACATTAAAAAAGGATGCTACATCAACAAGCGACTACATTGGATTTTATCAGAAGTATATTAGTGGTATAAGAGGAAGAAGTTGCCCTATGTATCCAAGCTGCTCGAACTACGGCCTTAAGGCGTTCACCGAAACTAACTTTGCTTCCGGGTTTTTCCTTACCTCTGATCGCCTGCTACGATGCGGACACGACCACGAAAACTACTCTCTGACGCTACAGTCAAATGGGTTCCGTTTCTTGGATTACCCCTACTACGACTCTCCGCCTGATGAGCTGTATTATACCCGTAGCGCGCGCTCTTTCGCTTACTCAGATGCGCTGAAAGACCGCGATAATAACTCTGAATTTATCAGAAAGCTAATTAACAATGGGTACTACCGCGAAGCTCTTTTAGAGATAACAAGAGTAGAGTTTCAGTCGTCAATTTTCGACGTTGAACTTTTTATTAATAAAGTTATTTGCCTGAAGGCACTAAATGAGTACGAAAAAGCAATTTTTGACTACGAGACGAAGTGCCCTGCCGAGCATAAGCAAAATCCGGAGCTGCTGTATCAACTTTCTGTTATACATTACCAACTGAAGAACTACGAGCAATCGCTCTATTATGATTCGCTAGCTACCAGTTCTTGCGACAACTGCTTTTTTAAACCGAAGTTAATCTCCTTACAAGGACTAATCTATGCCAAAACGTATAATTGGCAAGCTTCCCGTAACGCATTTGCATCTTTGCAGGATTTTGAGGAGTCAGAGAAGCTCAGTCGCATAAATGTCGGCATTCTAGAAAAAGCAAAAAATCTTAAAGAAAAGAGTCCAACTCTTGCTGGTATTATGTCGATAGTTCCCGGAGCAGGCTACGCCTACGCGGGTCACCGGCAAACGGCTATAACTGCACTACTGGTAAACGGGCTGCTAGCCTATGCTACCTATACCAGCATAAACAGCGGTAACTACGGTATGGGGATTTTAACGGGCATTTTCAACCTGACATTCTATATAGGAAATATCCAGGGTGCCGTGAAAAGTGCGCATCGCTTCAATGCAAAGCAAAAGCATGATATCATTAATAAACTTGAATTCAATACCCAATTATAGTAACCAAATCCATAATAAATATGTCTCGTAAAATTCTCCATTCAGCGTACGCAAAGCCTGTGGCTTTGCTATTGGTAGCTTCTATGCTTAGCCTGTCATTCAGAATGCCCGGCAATGCTGCAGCAGTACTCAAGGCGGGCACTTCAATCCCGCTTGAAACGGTCTCAATGATCCAATCTGATCTAGTGACCGTAGGACAAATCATCGACTTCATGGTCAGGCAAGATGTTGTTTCCGACGACGTAGTAGTCATTCCGAGAGGATCAATAGCCAAAGGCCAAGTGATGAGAGCCGAACGCCCCAAAGCTATCGGTAGAGAAGGGTTCGTCGAAATCCAAATCAAATCCGTTACAGCAGTAGACGGCCAAGAAATCATGTTGACCGGGGGTAACGTTTACCAGGAAGGTGAAAATAGACAAACGCTATCTATCGTTTTGGGGGTGTTTGTATGTGTTCTATTTCTGCTGCTGAAAGGAAGAAGTGCTCAAGTTCCTCAGGGCTTCCAAATAGAGTCCTCCGTGGCAACCACTACTACCATTGATGGTTAGTGCTTACGAAAAGCAAACAAAAGCTACGCAACGCGTGAGCTAACTACTCACGCGTTGCGCAGTCGCTATGCCGCATTAAGAAGGGAGGACCAACAGCTCAACTTCTTTTTTCTCCTTCAACAAAAGGGGTAGCAAGGGTTAACGGCGCTTAAGCTAGTGCGCCTCTAGCCAGTTCTCCCCCACCCCGGTTTCTACCTCCATCGGCACGTCTAACGGCAGGGCATCCACCATTAGTTCGCGCACCCGCTCGCGCAGCATCTCCACCTCATCGCGGTGAGCGTCAAATACTAGTTCATCGTGCACTTGCAAAATCATCCGCGATCGTAGTTTCTCCTGCCGCATCCAGTCGGCCACCCGTACCATCGCAATCTTGATCATGTCAGCGGCTGTGCCCTGAATGGGTGCGTTGATGGCGTTACGCTCGCTGAAACCGCGTACGGTGGGGTTGCGCGAGTTGATGTCGCGCAGGTAGCGCTTGCGGCCCAGTACCGTCTCCACGTAGCCCTGCTCGCGCGCCTGCTGGATCACCCGGTCCATGTAGGCCCGGATGCTCGGAAACTGCTCGAAGTAAGCCCTGATGATGTCCGACGCTTCGCCGCGAGGAATGCTGAGCCGCTGGGCCAAGCCGAACGACGACACCCCGTAGATGATACCAAAGTTCGCTGTTTTGGCCTTGCGCCGCATCTCGGGCGTCACGTCGGCGATGGGCACCTGAAACATCTTGCTGGCGGTGGTGGCGTGGATGTCCTGCCCCTGCCGAAAGGCCTCGATCATCACCTCGTCTTGCGCAAACGAAGCGATGATGCGCAGCTCCACCTGCGAGTAGTCGGCTGCCATCAGTACAAACTCCTCGCTGCGCGGCACAAAGGCCTTCCGAATTAACTGCCCCTTCTCGGTGCGGATCGGAATGTTCTGTAGGTTCGGGTTGGTAGAACTGAGCCGCCCGGTGGAGGTTACGGCCTGGTTGTACGAGGTGTGGATGCGGCCGTCGTAGTCACTCACCAGCTTGGGCAGCGCGTCTACGTAGGTGTTCTTGAGCTTCACCAGTTCGCGGTAGTCCAGAATGCGCCGCGCGATGTCGTGCTCGGTGGATAGATACGATAATATGGCCTCGCCGGTGGCGTACTGTCCCGACTTGGTGCGCTTGGGCTTCTCCACCAGCTTCATCTGGTCGAAGAGCACCTCGCCGAGCTGCTTGGGCGAGCCGATGTTGAACTCAGTGTTGGCCAGTCGGAAAATATCTTGCTCAATCTCCTGGACGCTTCCTAATAACTCATCTGACAGTTCGTGCAGGGTTTCGGAGTTGATGCTCACGCCTTCGTACTCCATGTCGGCCAGCACCGGCACCAGCGGCATCTCCATGGTGTGAAACAAGCGGCTCATGGTTTCGTCTTGCTCCAGCTCTTTGTCAAAAACTTCTTTCAGCTGCAGCGTGATGTCGGCATCCTCCCCGGCGTACTCGGCTACTTTATCGGGCGGCACGTCACGCATGGTGCCCTGCCCCTTGCCCTTCTTACCGATCAGGCTCTCGATCGAGACGGTTTCGTACTCCAGGTACTTCTCGGCCATCGCGTCCATACCGTGTCCGCTCTCCGGATCAATGAGGTAGTGGGCGATCATGGTGTCGAAGCGCACCCCGGTCACCCGCAGGCCGTACTTGCGCAGCACCAGCAGGTCGTACTTTAGGTTTTGCCCGATCTTACCGATAGATTCATTTTCCAGCAACGGTTTGAACTCATCCACCAGCGCCTGCGCTTCCGTGGGGTCGGCGGGGACGGGCACGTAGTAGGCCGTGCCGGGTTCGTAGGCGAAGGCTAGCCCCACCAGTTGCGCTTCCAGCGCATCGATGCGGTCAGTTTCGGTGTCGAAGCAGAAGGCCGGATGTTGGCTTAGGGTTTGGATGAGCGTGGCGCGCACTTCGGCAGTATCTACCAACTGATAATCGTGCGCGGTGGTAGTGATATCCGTGGTATTACTAAAGGGCAGGTCGTTGTGATCAGGCGCCAGCACCTCTCCGGTATCAAACAAACCAATCTGGCTGCTTCCCGAAGATGTGGCCGGAGCCTCCTGATCCAGCACCCGCCGGGTGAGCGTTCTAAACTCCAGCTCTTCAAACAACGGACGCAACTTATCCTCATCGGGCGCGCCGTAGCGCAGGTCTTCCTCATCAAAATCAATGGGTACGGTGGTGCAAATGGTAGCCAGTTCTTTCGACAGAATACCCTGCTCACTAAACTCGATTACCTTTTCGCGCTGCTTGCCCTTGAGCTGATCGGCGTTGGCGATAATAGACTCTACCGAGCCGAACTGCCGCAGCAGCTTCGAGGCGGTCTTGGCCCCGATACCCGGAATACCCGGAATGTTATCCACCGCGTCGCCCTGCAGGCCGAGCACGTCGCGCACCTGATCCACGCGCTCGATGTCGAACTTCTCGCACACCTCCTTTTCGCCCAGGATGTCCACGCTGTTGCCCATAAAGGCGGGTTTATACAGCAAGATGCAGTCTTCTACCAACTGCCCGAAGTCTTTGTCGGGCGTCATCATGTAGGTAATGAAGTCCCGCTTTGCGGCCTGCTTGGCGATGGTGCCGATCACGTCGTCGGCCTCGTAGCCGTCGAGCTCCAGCACCGGCACGTTGAACGCGCGCACAATGTCTTTGATAATCGGAATGGCGGTGCGGATGTCCTCAGGTTGCTCCTCGCGGTTGGCCTTGTAGGGTTCGTAGCGCTCGTGCCGGAAGGTGGGCACGCTGGTGTCGAAGGCCACCGCCAGGTGGGTGGGTTTTTCTTTGGTAATCACCTCGAACAGGGCATTGGTAAAGCCCAGGGCCGCGCCGGTGTTTTGGCCTTTGGAGTTGATGCGGGGATTCTTGCTGAAGGCAAAGTGCGCCCGATAGATCAGCGCCATCGCGTCGAGCAAGAATAGCTTCTTGGTAGGTTGACTCATAGCCGCCAAAGGTAGGGCAATTGCGGGAGGGAAGCAACGAGATTTGTGGGTCGAACAGAACGCCAAATAATGGAAACCTCCTGAGCGAGATGAAGGTCTACGCGGACTGGATGACTTTCTGAGAAGCAGTAGCGGTTACAACAGGTACCTTCCTGGGTTTTGAGCTATTGATCTCTCATTGGTGAAGCTCTTCCCGTGTTACTTAGCTACTGTTGGTTGGCAACGGCCGAATTCCCACGTTTTTAGGCCGTCGCTAACGAACAACGAGGCATATCCCTAGTTTTTGTGCCGTCGTTCTCTAATGATAAGGTGTTTCCTAAGTTTTTGGGCAGTTGTAGGATGCCAATAATCCTCCCCCCGATAAAGATTCAATTCTTAAGACACTAGCACTTAGCATCCAGTCGTTCAGTATCCAGTTGCCAGTCCGTTTGCCCCCTACTGATAGAATGCCTAGTTTTGCGCCACTCGAACCACACCGTCCGCCATTGATGTCATTAAGCAGACTTCTTGCTTTAGTAGTGCTTACGTTTTTTGCATACGCCCCGCTGGCGGTAGCCCAACCAACCAACCTGGCCCAGCAAGACCTGAGCAAGATCCGGGTAGACCAGCTGAGCGACGCGCAGATTGCCCAGTACCTGGAGCGGGCCGAAGCGCAGGGCGTCACCGACCAGCAGATCGAGTCGCAGGCCATCATTCGGGGCATGTCTCGTACGGAGGTGAGCAAGCTGATGTCGCGCATCCGCCGCGTGCGGCAGACGGGCGGGCGCACGGCGGGAGCATCCGGTAGCCGCGGGGGGGGCATGATGGCGGGGCAAGACACCAGCCAGTACTCGCAGCGCGATGCCGAACTGGACCTTATCTCGGAAGAGGAAAGGAAAATCTTTGGCTTCGAGCTGTTCAACACCGAAGAGCTCAGCTTCGAGCCCAGTCTGAATCTGGCCACGCCCCAGAACTACCAGGTGGGGCCCGGCGACGAGCTGTCGGTGAACATCTGGGGAGCCTCGCGCCAGAACTACCCGCTGGAGGTAAACCGCGACGGCACCGTGACGCTCGACAACCTCGGGCCGGTCTACGTAAATGGCTTTACGATCGACGAGGCTGAGCAAACCATCATCAACCGCCTCAGCGAGATCTACGCCGGACTGCGCGGGAGCCGCGAGCGCCCGGCCAATACCTTTGCTGAGGTAACGCTCGGCCAGGTGCGCAGTATCAAGGTTAACGTGGTGGGCGAGGTACGCCGCCCCGGCACCTACACCGTGTCGTCACTGGCCAGTCCCTTTAATCTACTGTACTTATCCGGAGGTCCTTCACGTATCGGCTCGTTCCGAAACATTGAGGTTGAGCGCGGCGGCGAGGTGGTGGCCACGCTCGACGTGTACGACTACCTGGTGGGAGGCCAGAAGAGCCGCTACGTATCGTTGCAGGACCAGGACATTATCCGGGTAGTTCCCTACGACACCCGCATCGAGCTGGTGGGCGAGGTGAAACGCCCCGGTTACTACGAAATGAAGAAACAAGAGTCGCTGCGCGAAGCGATTCGTTTTGGCGGAGGCTTTAGCGACCAGGCCTATACGCACCGCCTGAAGATAGCCCGCAAAACCTCCCGCGCCCGGCGCATCCTCGACGTGGCCGAAGACGAACTCGGTACGGTAACGCCGCACAACGGCGACGTAGTAACGATCGATTCTATTCTGGATCGCTTCGAGAACCGGGTAGAGGTGCTGGGGGCAGTGTTTCGTCCCGGCGAATACGCCCTGACCGAAGGCTTGACCGTGGGCGCTCTCGTGAAGAAAGCCGAGGGCTTGCGCGAGGATGCTTTCACCAGCCGGGCGCTGGTGTATCGCAGGGGCGATGACCTATCAACCACCGTGCAGTCGGTCGACCTGCAGGGCGTACTTACCGGGCGGGCGGAAGACGTGCTACTGCAACGCGAGGACGTGCTGCGGGTGTACTCTATCTTTGACCTGGAAGAAGAGTTTAGCGTCAACATCGACGGCGAGGTGCAAGCGCCAGGCGAGTTTCCCTACATGCGGGGCATGACGTTGGAGGACCTGGTGGCCATGGCCGGGGGAGTAAAGGAGTCGGCCTCGCGGGCGCGGGTAGAGGTGGCCCGCCGCATGAACACCACCGGAGCGGACCAGGAAGCGGAGGGCGAGCGCCTTGAGACGGCCGAGACGTTCCAGTTTCGGGTAGATAAAAACTTAACGCTGGGAGAGGCAGACGCTACCTTCACGCTGATGCCCTACGATCGGGTGTTTGTGCGCCGCTCGCCCGGCTACGAAGAGCAGCAGATGGTATACGTGCGCGGCGAGGTACAGTACCCCGGCACCTACGTGCTCAAGAACAAGAACGAACGCATCTCCGACCTGATAGCGCGGGCCGGAGGACTCACTTCCTACGCCTACCAGCCGGGCGCTCAGCTCATTCGGCTAAACCCCGCTTTCTACGAAGAGTTGGTGATTAAGCAAGAGATCGTACGCGATTCGCTACAGGCCCTGCGCTACCAGCAACGCCTGAATCGACTGAACGATCGGGAAGGACAGTCTTCTTCATCCGACCGGAATGGTAACACTGGGTCGCGTCGCTACGAATCGTCCTACGACTACGTAGAAGACGATCTGCTCACCGAAGAGATCATCGTGCCCAAGTACAAGATGGATGAGTCGGAAACGCAGCGCATCGGCATCGAGCTGCAATCTATTTTGTCGCAGCCAAAGTCGCGCTACGACCTGCGCCTGGTGGATAGCGATACCCTGCACGTGCCGCGCGAACTGGAAACCGTGAAGATGACCGGGCAGTTGCTGTATCCTATCTCGTCGCGCTACGACCAGAGGAAGAGTTTCAAGAACTACATTGCTGATGCGGGCGGATTTTCTGAAGACGCGGACCGCCGGAAGGCCTACGTGGTGTACGCCAACGGCTCGGCCGACCGTACACGTAGTTTTTTATTTTTTAAAAATTACCCCGAAGTGCGACCCGGTGCGGAAATTGTGGTTCCGCAGAAAGCCAACCGCGTACGCATGTCGCCGCAGGCTTGGGTGGGTATTGGCTCGGGACTGGCTTCTTTGGCGTTTACCATTGTTCTGATTGTAAACCAGCTTGACCAACCAAGACCATGATTGGTAAGGAGATTAATTGATTGAAGACCGAAGAGAACGATATCGACCAACTGGAAGCGGCTACCCGGGTAGCACCGCGGCCGGAACCTGACTCGGAAAGCGGGCAATCGACTGCGCGTCGGACTGACTATCGGCCTTCGTCCTCCCCTTCCGTAGAGGAAGACGAAATCGACCTGGCCGAGTTAGCCCGGCAGCTGTGGGCACGGCGGCGGGTGGTATGGATCACGATGGGAGTTGTGTTTCTGATCGGTTTGCTGGTAGCGCTGGTGAGTCCCGAAGAGTACGAAGCCAACGTGGTGCTGATGCCGCAGTCGAGCGACGCCAGCGGCGGCATTGGGTCGGGCCTGCTGCGGCAGTTCGGCGGACTGGCCAGCCTGGGGCTAGGAGGGGCCGGGGGCAACTCCGGCGGAACGCTGAGTCCCAGTCTGTATCCGGAGATCACCCAGAGCACCCCCTTCTTCCTGGATATTATGGACAAAGAGCTCTACTTTGCCACGCTAGACACTACGGTAAACTTTACCCAGTACTTCGGCGAGATAGAACGTCCGGGACTGCTAGATTACCTAAAGACGTATACTATCGGCTTGCCCCGCTTGCTCATCAACCTGCCGGTGCGGTTTATTAATCTATTTCGCGACTCCCCCACCGTTCCCGTGCTGGTGCGGCCTTCCCAGACCGATTCTACCGCGACTGATTCGGTGACCCAGGCGCCCCTACGGCTCACTAGCCGACAGCGCGGAGTAATGAATAAGCTGAAGGAGCGCATCAGCACTACCATTGAGGAGAACAGTACGGTGAAAATAGCGGTCCAGATGCCCGACCCCCTGGTGGCGGCCGAGGCTACCGAGATGGCGGCCGACTATCTGACTAATTATATCTTAGAATACCGCACCGAAAAGGCACAGCAGGATTTGCGGTTCATTCAGGCGCAGCACGATGACAAGAAAGCGCGCTACGCGGCTATTCAACGGCGGCTGGCCCGCTTCCGCGACCGAAATATGAATATGATCTCTGAAACTGCCCTCATTCAGCAGCAGCAACTAGAAGCCGAAAACCAACTGGCGCTGGGCTTATACGAAAGTTTAGCGCAACAACTGGAGCAAGCCAAGATCAAAGTGCAGGAAGAAACGCCGGTGTTTAAAGTGCTGGAACCCATTCAGGTGCCGCTGAGTCCGAGCAGTCCCAACCGCGAGCTGATTCTGATCTTGTCGCTGTTCGTGGGCTTGTTCTTGGGGTTAGGAATCGTATTTTTGCTGATCCTCTATAGCAATATGAAGCAGGCGTTTACCACCCAGTAGCCAGATGCAGCAAAACCCAACCATAGCGATTATTGGCCTAGGCTACGTAGGGCTACCCCTGGCGGTAGCTTTCGGAAAGCAGTACCCGGTGGTAGGCTTCGATATCAACCAGCAGCGGATTGCGCAACTGCGCGAAGGCATTGATATCACCCATGAGGTAACCGCCGACGAGATGCAAGCCAGTACCGGCCTAACGTACACCCACGACTCGGCAGACATTCGCGCGGCGAGTATCTACATCGTTACGGTGCCCACGCCCATCGATCGCTACAAGAAGCCCGATTTGCGTCCGCTGTTCAGCGCCAGTCAAACCGTAGGGGCGGTGCTCAATGCGGGGAATATCGTAATCTATGAGTCTACCGTGTACCCGGGCTGCACCGAAGAAGACTGCGTGCCCATTCTGGAACAGCACAGTGGGCTTACCTTTAACCAAGACTTTTACTGCGGCTACTCGCCCGAGCGCATCAATCCGGGCGACAAAGAACACCGGGTGGAAACCATCCAGAAGGTAACCAGCGGCAGCACTCCGGAGATAGCCGAACGGGTAGACGCGCTCTACCGCAGCGTGATCACCGCGGGTACGCACCGTGCCTCATCGATTCGGGTAGCCGAGGCGGCCAAGGTAATTGAGAACGCCCAGCGCGATATCAACATCGCCTTTGCCAACGAGCTGGCCCTGATCTTCGATCGGATGAACATCGATACCCAGGAAGTTCTGGCCGCGGCGGGTACCAAGTGGAATTTCCTGCCCTTCCGACCCGGTTTGGTCGGCGGGCACTGCATCAGCGTAGACCCGTTCTACCTGACCTACAAGGCCGAGAGTGTGGGCTATCACCCCGAAGTAATCCTGTCGGGCCGCCGCATTAACGATAATATGGGTATTTTTGTGGCCAGCAAATTGGTAAAGCTGCTGTCGCAGAAGGGCAGCACGATCCACGGGGCGCGGGTACTGGTGCTGGGCATCACGTTTAAAGAAAATTGCCCCGACATTCGTAACAGCCGGGTGATTGATATTATCCGGGAGCTGCAAAGCTTTGGTATTACGGTAGAGGTGTACGATCCGCTGGCCGACCGCGAAGAGGTGCAGCATGAGTATGGGTTGACGCTAGTGGAAGCGCCGCAGTCGGACTACGACGGGGTGGTGCTGGCCGTAGGGCACACGGAGTTTAAGGAGCTGGACTGGACCCGGTTGAAGAAAGATAATACGGCAGTGTACGATGTGAAAGGGTTTTTAGACAAATCGTTGACCGACGCTCGTTTATAAGCAAAGTAGATGAAAGAAAAAGTATTGATTACCGGTGCAGCCGGGTTTATTGGGTTCCATCTGGCGCAGAAGCTGCAGGCGCTGGGCTACGCCGTGGTAGGGCTAGACAACCTGAACGACTACTACGACGTGAGCCTGAAGGAAGCGCGGCTGGCGGAGTTGAAGCCACTAGAGCACTTCTCGTTTCATAAGATCGATCTGGAGGAAAAGGACCGCATTGATGCCCTGTTTGCCGAAGAGAAGTTTGACTACGTGGTGAACCTGGCCGCGCAGGCCGGGGTGCGCTACTCGCTGGAGAACCCCTACGCCTACATCAACGCCAACGTGACGGGCTTTCTGAACATTCTGGAGACCTGTCGGCACCACCCGGTGAAGCACCTGGTGTACGCCTCGTCGAGCTCGGTGTACGGAGCCAACACGCAGATGCCCTTCTCTACCCACCACACCGTAGACCACCCGGTATCGTTGTACGCCGCTACCAAGAAGTCGAACGAGTTGATGGCCCACACCTACTCGCACTTGTACGGTATTGCCACCACCGGCCTGCGCTTTTTCACGGTGTACGGTCCCTACGGACGGCCCGATATGGCGCTGTTTCTGTTTACCAAGGCCATCTTGGACGGCAAGCCGATCAAGGTGTTCAATAACGGTGAGATGCGCCGCGACTTCACGTACGTGGATGATATAGTGGAAGGTGTGGCCCGCCTGCTACCGCACGTAGCGCAGCCTAACCCAGACTGGAGCGGCGATAACCCCGATACCGCCAGCAGTTACGCCCCCTACCGGGTGTATAACATTGGCAACAACAGTCCGGTGAAGCTACTAGACTTTGTGGAAGCAATTGAGGAGAGTTTGGGGAAGAAAGCTGAGAAAGAGTTTATGCCTTTACAGGATGGCGACGTGCCTGCCACCTACGCCGACGTGCAAGATTTGATGGAAGCGGTGGATTTTAAGCCCAGCACGGATTTGCGGGTGGGAGTGCAGCGCTTTGTGGATTGGTACCGGGAGTATTATGGGGTCCGCGCATGAGTAAAACCATCATTGATGCCAATAAGAGTGCGCTGTCGCTGGACCTGAAGGAACTCTTTCAGTACAAAGACCTATTTTATACACTGGCGTATCGTGATTTTAAGGTGCGTTACGCGCAGACGTTTCTTGGGCTGGCCTGGGGCTTCATTCAACCAGCGATGACGCTGACGGTATTTGGTTTGTTGTTTGGTCAGGGACTACAGATCGATACGGGTGGGGTTCCCTACATCTTGTTTGCTTCCTGCGGCTTAGCGGGCTGGACCTACTTTTCGATCGTGATGGGAGAAGCAGGGAACTCAATTATTGGCGCTCAGGGTATGGTGCAGAAGATATATTTTCCGCGGCTGGTTATTCCTCTATCCAAAGCAATGGTAGGGCTAATTGACTTTGGAATTACGTTGTTTATTATCTTGTTAGTTATGCTGGCGTATCAGTATCCTCCATCACTAAATATTGTCTTTTTGCCTTTCTTTATGCTGATGGCCGTCGTGTGTGCGTTAGGGGCGGGCATTTGGCTGAGCGCTCTAACGATTCGTTTTAGGGATTTTCAGCAGATTGTTCCCTTTCTGGTGCGGTTTGGGATGTTCTTCACTCCGGTGGCCTATCCGGCCGAGGTGGTTCTGCAGCGCTTGCCGGACTGGGCAGCGGTTGTCTACTATTTGAATCCCATTGCCGGGGTGGTAGAAGGCTTTCGGTGGAGCATCGTGGGGGGCGTCCCTCCCAATGGCTTTGCGTACGTTTCTTTTATCGTGGTCATCTTACTGTTTTTATCTTCCCTTTTTTACTTTAAAAAAGTGGAGAGAATCATTGCGGATATCGTATAAGTAGTATGTCAGACGTAGCTATACGGGTAGAAAACATTTCCAAACGGTATACCATTGGTAAGACTAGCAGCAGCAGCCTACGCGAAACCATTGCTGGGTTGTTTAGTAGAAATGGTTCAGACCATACCGAAGATTTTTATGCCCTTCGTGACGTTTCGTTCGAGGTGAAGCGCGGAGAGGCGATTGGCATCATTGGCAAAAACGGAGCAGGCAAAAGCACCCTGCTTAAAGTACTGTCTCGCATTACCAAACCCACCGTCGGGCGAATAGAGATTGATGGACGGGTGTCTTCTCTGCTGGAGGTGGGCACTGGTTTCCATCCGGAGCTGACAGGCCGGGAAAACATCTTTTTAAATGGCACCATTCTCGGCATGACGCGCGCTGAGGTGAAGCGCAAGTTCGATGAAATCGTAGACTTTAGCGGAGTGGAGAAATTTCTGGATACTCCGGTAAAGCGTTATTCGTCGGGAATGACCGTACGGTTGGCCTTCGCGGTGGCTGCGCACCTAGAGCCGGAAATCTTGATTATTGACGAAGTGCTGGCGGTAGGCGACGCTGAGTTTCAGAAGAAGTGCTTAGGAAAGATGGAAGATGTGGCGGGCGAGGGACGGACGGTGATTTTTGTGAGTCACAACATGGGGGCGGTAGAAAGACTCTGTAGCAAAGGGGCATTGTTACAAAATGGAACAATGGTTTCTTATGGGAACATCCAAGACATAATTAGTCTGTATTCTAAAGGCCAAACTTTGTCGCTTAACAACTTGCAGAATCGTACTGACAGGTTGGGTGAGCGTGAGGTCATTTTCACTAACGTTGAGTTTTTCGATGGTCACCACCGCTCTATTCAGCAGACCAGGTCAGGTAAGGATTTAACAGTAAGACTGCACTATCGATCTAAAAGCATAGACACATATACAAACTGCCGAGTCAGCTTGGAGCTAGAAAGTAAAGGAATTATTTTATTGCGTCTTTCTACTGAAATGGTCAACGATGAGCCTCTGACTTTGTATGAAGAGGGGCGTATTGATTTTCTTATACCTAATTTACCATTGAGCAAAAGTCGTTGTCATTTAAACCTATTCTTAATGACTAACGGGGTGACACAAGATTATATAGAGCATGCGGCAGAGATTGACGTGGAGGACGGTGATTTTTATGGATTTGGTAAAGATTACCCATTGTATCACGAAGGCAAAACTGTAATGATACCTTTTTCGTGGCATGCTGCGTCAGCAGTTTCTTCAGAACTTAATAAAATTCTGTAATAGCGTTAAATCATGAGGACTCCTCTTTTGCTGCTGATTTTTAATCGTCCTGACTTAACGAAGATAGTATTTGATCAAATAAAAAAGGCTCGCCCGGAGCGACTATTTGTAGCAGCCGACGGACCTCGGAAAAATAAATCTGGCGAAGCTGAGAAGTGCAGTCAAGCCCGCCAAGCGGTTCTAAAGCATATCAACTGGAAATGCGAGGTTCAAGTTCTACTCAGAGAAGAAAACTTAGGGTGTAAAAAGGCGGTAAGCTCAGCGATTGATTGGTTTTTCTCTTCAGTGGATAAAGGTATCATACTTGAAGATGACTGCTTGCCTAGTTTAAGCTTTTTTGAGTTTTGTACACAACTTCTGACTTACTATGAGCACAGCGACCAAGTAATGCATATTAGCGGCAATAATTTCCAAAAAGAGAATGTCGCGGGGAATGATTCCTACTATTTCTCAGTGTACAACCACATCTGGGGTTGGGCTACTTGGCGCAGAGCCTGGCAAGCGTATGATGTGCATATAAGCGAATACGATCCAGAAGTCATGAAGCGAACTCTCCAGTGGAAAAGCGAGCAAAAATACTGGCAAGAGTGCTTTACTAAAGTGGCCTCGGGTCAAGTAGATACCTGGGATTATCAGTGGACGTACGCTATTTGGAAGAGCGGTGGGCTTTCTATACTTCCTTCGGTAAATCTAGTATCTAATATTGGATTTGGAGAAGAAGCAACCCATA
>JBASAY010000059.1:0-8301 GCA_049650865.1 Tunicatimonas sp. | reverse complement strand
GTTGTTAAAAGCTTACAAAGAAACTCGTGGCAAAGACCAGCGTTTGAAGGAAAGGTTCGTACAATTTATATTAGAATACGCACCGCCGAGCGAATGGAAGAACTTTGTCCGACATCCTTATCAAGATTCGTTTGATTCATTTAGGGAACACAACCCTTCACATACTAGTGAATATCATGACTACTCGTTCAATAGAAATTTAAATGAAATTTACCCTGAAGACCTAAAAGAATCAGAGATAGAGAAAGTTCTAGGTGATTCTTACAAGTATCGATCAAATTTTGTGCATCGTGGCGAGCAACCGCCGTATCGTAGTACTTCCACACTCAATTGGTTCTTTGAGCAGGGATTTGTATCCTTTCACGGTAAGTGGGATGAAAAGGGTCGGAGGCACATCAAAGATGAGAAGTGTCCGCTCGTTGTAGAAGACGTAGTACGTCCCAAATACGAGCTACTACTGAATATAGCTAAGGTCTCGCTCATCAATTATATTGATAGGAAGCTTCTGAAGGCATGAGCTTGTTCACGTGATGATTGCTGTCATTGGTTAGCTTGTTCTGACACTACCTCACACCGTCTTCAACAGGCCCATCAGCTCCAGGGCTTCGGAGTCGTTGGCGAAGGCTGCTTTGGCAATGCTAATGAAGGCGCGCGTCCATTCGTTGAGTGCTTCCAGGGCTTGGTCTCGGTTCTGCGTAGCCTGCTTGGCTTCGCCAAATTCCTTGCGGCGGGCGCCATAGGCTTGGTATACTGCCCCAACCATGGCCTGCCCTTGCTTGAGTTCATCCTCGGTGAGGCTAAATTTCGCTAGCGTTTCTTGTACACCTTCCACGTTGGAGTAAAAAGTGCGCGCCTGCGCCAACCAACCGAACATCCCTCTTTTGCGGTTGCCAGACAGTCGCAGGGTTTTGCTGGCCCCCCGGTTGTCCTTCAGGGCCACCCCCAGATGTCGCATGTAGAGTTGACGCGCCTCATTTCTGGCCAGTTCCAGCGAGTCGGTGGCCTCGTAGCTTTCCCCGTACTCCTTTTTCTGGCGGTGATTAAGCATCTCCACTGTAAAAAGGTCCTTCCAGATGGCCAGTGATTGAGCGTGTAGCACTTGCTATTTTAACCCCATCTCCTCTTCGGCCAGTACCTTGCCTTCCTCTCCTCTAATCTGAAACGTAAGTTGGGCGGGCTTGCTTCTCCAGTCGATGGTAATGAGGCCGAAGTTGAGCACAGTGATCAGATCACTCACGCGGTAGCGGTTGGGCTCGTCGGCGGCTTCGTACACGTGGGTGAGGCCGCTCGAGGTGAGGTCGTACAGGGGGTATTCTACTCCGGGGGCGTCGTAGCGGGCAATTTCGCCGATGTGGCGGTCGCCGCTTAGTAGCACCACACCGGGCGCCTGGGTGTCGGCAATCAGATCAAACAGGCGCTGCCGCGAGTTCGGGAAGTTGGCCCACTTCTCGAAGCCGTGGTCCTGGGCCAGCACCTGGATGCTGCTGCCGATGAGGTGCACCTGGGCGTCGCTGTCGCGTAGTTCGGCTTCCAGCCACCGCCACTGGTCATCCCCCAGCAGGTCACCCGACGTGTTGGCCCCGTAGCGGCGGGCGGTATCGGCCGAAGCCACCAGCGCATCGCGGAAGTAGCGGGTGTCGAGCAGTAACACTTTTACCCTTTGCCCGGCGGGGCCTATCGTATACGACTGGTACGCCCCTTCCCGGTCCCATACCGGCCTACCCTTGGGCACGGCTAGGAACTCCAGCAGCAGGTCGCGACTGGCCTGCTTCGAACCAAACTCCCGGCCGCCGTCGTTTACGCCGTAGTCGTGGTCGTCCCAGGTGCCTACCACCGGCACGGCAGCAAGTAGCTGTTGGTAGCCGGGCTGTCCTAACTGCTGGGCGTACTTATCGCGCATCTGGCGCATGTCCTCAGTGTCGCCGTAGATATTGTCGCCCAGCCAAATCCAAAGGTCTGGTTGCTGCGTGAGCACATCGTCCCACATTGGCTGAGGTTCGTCCTGCCGGTTGCACGAGCCAAATGCAATGGTAGTGAGTGCTTGGGTGGTGTCGAGCGCTACGGCCGGGGGCGTATCTAGGGTTTGTCTGACCGGGGCCGACGGTTGGCAATTGAGCAGGAGGCTACTGAGGACGAAGAGGGTGAGGAAAGTTCGCATGGGTTAGAGTGGTTAGGTGACGAACGCGTTGCAAACGCGCCTGAAAGAATTTACAGTGGATGAGTCGTAAAAACGGAAGCGTTGTTAGCGCGTCCGTTGGTTGTTGATCAGCTGAGGCTCGCCATTAGTTTCCGAAGATGTAGCGTAGGCCTACTTGCATTTGCCAGCGGGCGCTAATTACCCCCTCGTTGTCGAAGCTTCCGTACAGGGGGTTGTTATTTTGAAACTCCCGAAAAGAATAGGTAGGTACGTTGGTATCGCCCTGAAAACCCTCAAACTCTAACAATTCAACGTTTCCAAAATTAACAACATACCGTTGTCCCCAGTTACGATCAAACACTTCGCCCAGCAGGTTGCCTACGTTGAAGATGTCTACCGAAAACTGCAAGGTATGGCGTTTACCGTTCGCTTGTTCCAAAAAGATGTTTTGCAACAGACGGAAATCAAATGTATTGATAAAGGGTGCCCGCGACTCGTTGCGTTCAGCGTACTGCCCGCGCCGCGAACTTAGATACGCATCACCTTCAATAAATTCGTTCAGCGCTGTCCACTGCTGGGCAGCCGTAGCCACCACGTTGCCGTCTCGGTCGTTACGATCTACCAACACAATCTCACTTTGGTCGCGCGGCAGGTAGATTAGCGCTCGGTTGCGAGAATCCTCATTGGTGATGTTGTCGCCATTGCCGTATATGTACGTAAACAAACCGCCTGACCGCCCTTCATACACCAGTGAAACCTGCGTTCCGCCGAAGTTGAAGTACTCGGCTTGATATGAAAGTTGACCAATAATGCGGCTGCCCTGCGCGAAATCAGAGCGAGCTAGTTCGTTCCAAAAATTGCGCCCGTTGATAGCGTGCAGGCCACGCCACTGAGATGAGTTTTGCGACGAGGTACCATCATAGATTGAGTAGGCATCCCCGTAGGAGTAGGCCAGCGAGCCGGATACTCCGTTTTGTAGTGGTTTTGTCAATGATGCCGATACGTTGTAAGAATACCCTTGGCTGGTGTTGGAACCTAAAATTATGCGACCGTAGGTAGGATCAATTTCATCGCTCTGATCGAAGATGGCCCGATCATCGGGGGTGCCTTCCAGTTGCCCCACCGCCGGACGCAAGTTCAGATTCTGATAGTACACTTGATTAATTGTGCTGTTGAAGATTCCTTCTAATGTGCCAATTAATCCCCAGGGCAACTTTTGGTCGTAGGCTAGATTAAATTTAGCTACTTGAGGAATTCTAAAGTCTTCCGAAAATAAATCGATGTCGCCCGAAGGTTGGGGATCAGCAGGATTTACCTCGCCGGGAGGCTGTGAGTTTACGTCGGGATCAAACGCAAGATCACCAAAACGGAGGACGGCACCTCGGTTTAGCCCGTTGTTGTTGTAGGCGCCGCCGGGCCATACCAACGGAATGCGTGAGGTAAAGATGCCCGCACCGCCCCTAATCTGAGATTGTCGGTCGCCGAAGATGTCGTAGTTGAATCCGAAGCGCGGCGAGAAATACAGCCTAGGATCAATAAAATTGCCGGTTCGCCCCCCCTGAAGGTCATATCCCGCCGCCTCGATGGCCGGAATAGTGTTGGTGTTGAAGTCGGAGTTTTCGGGGGTGTCAGAAAAAGTAGCAATATCGCCCCGCAACCCGAGGGTCAATTTCAGGTTTTGGTTCACCTGAAACTCATCTTGTACGTAGAAACCGTACTGAGCGCCATTGAATTCAACGCCAGCGATAGATTCGTCACCAATCACATTATCGCGCAAAGAATAGCTGCGGATGAAAAAATCAGAAGGTTCGCCCGCCAGAAAATCAGCCAGGTTAGATGTGCCGATTGGCTCAGACCTTGCCCACTCATAGTCACCAAAGTTAAAGGGTATAAACAGATTTTTAGAACGATAAAACTCCAAGTTTACCCCGAACAGTAAAGTATGACGCCCTTTATAAACCTCGAAATTGTTGTTGATCGTGATAATATCTTGATCTAGCAGATTGGCAGTTGAGAATGTCTCAGCCCCAAACACAAAGCTTCCCCTCCCATCGTCAATCTCAACGGCAGGAAACTCGGGTCCAAACGGGTCGCGGTCGTCGCGCACCAACGTAGCTCCGATTGTTAGGTGATTGAACATAGAGTTGCCAATGTTGGTCTTTAGCTCTAGTGCCGTAGAGTTAGTATTCGACACAAAATATTCTGACCCATTGCTGAAGCGGACACCCGAAGGGCTTGAACTACGAGCCTCTAGGTTCTCAGCTCCGGTGAACGAGTGGCGAAGGCTTAATTTGCTATTTTCGTTGATATTCCAATCAATTTTAGCAAGCAGTTTATCGCTGTTCAAAAAAGCAGTGTTATTGTCCCACGACCCCACGTTGTATCCGTACTCATCACGAACAAAATTTACTAGCTGGTTGATGTCTTCAAGGCCCGCATTGCCATTGTAGTTGGCGAGATTGAAAGGTTGGGGGGTTTCGTTGCGCTCTTGCTCCAAGCTTACGAAGTAGAACAGTTTGTCAGGAATAATGGGGCCACCAACGCGCACTCCGTAGGTTCGGGCGCTAAACTCGGGCAAACGGCTACGCGTAACGTCTTCTTGATCATCCTCTACGGGGTCTAGTCCACTGAAGCGTTCGTTTCGCCACAAAAGGTACGCCGAGCCCTCTACTTCGTTGGTACCACTACGTGTAACGGCGTTGATTGATCCCCCCGCAAATCCTGACTGCCGAACGTCCATCGGGGCTACCGATACCTGAAACTGACCAATGGCATCCAAGCTGATGGGAGATACCCCCGTCTGACCACCGTTGGTACCACTGCCGGCCAATCCGAACACGTCATTGTTTACTGCTCCATCAATATAAATTGCATTATAACGATTGTTTTGGCCACCGATAGAAATTTGTAGCCCGTCATTACCTTCCTCAATGGTAGCCTGCGGGGTGTAGCGAGCAAAGTCACCGATAGAGCGATTGACCGTCGGGGTTGCGTTGATCTTGTCTAGTGAAACAAAGGTTTCGGCACCGGTACGGTTTCCATCAATAATTTCGCCTTGCGACGCTGTCACCAGCACCTCCTCCAGTTCGGTAGATGTCTCAGAGAGCGTAAGGTTTAGATTATAGGTTTGGCCTAATTGCAGGTAGATGTTGTCGCGCTGTTGAGGTTGGTACCCCACAAAGGATACGGTGACTGCATAAGGTCCCCCGGCATTAAGAGCTGATAAGCGAAAGTAACCATTAGTATCGGTGGTATTGCCCCACGACGATCCGGTGGGAACGTGCGTTGCCTGTACGGTTGCGCCGGGAAGGCCTTCTCCGCTTTGGTCTATCACGCGTCCTCTAATATTAGCCGTGGTGGTTCCTTGGCCGAAGGTTGTCAGGCAAAAAAATACGCTAAAAAAAACTCCCAAAAGAGAGAGCGGGTGTAAACATCGTTTCATAGATCGCACAAATTTTTTGTTAGGTTAAGACTACCCACACTAACCCCATGAGAGAGGGGGTAGTTATGGAAATCGTATTGTGTAATTGTTAAGCCGAGCTAAGCTTCGTAACATTAAGGTAACATGAGGGGCGCCTTTTATTGGGTCAGGCACTTTTTCGGCCAAACGCGCACCGTGTCTAGTATTATCACTACCTTTCAAAAAAAACTTACACTACTATGAACAGCTCCAAACCACGCTATCAATTCTCGCTACGCTTTCAAGAAATCAAACTTCCCCCCTTCGACGAAGTCTTGGTGCTGGGCAGTAAATCGGGACAAGGGAAGATGGGCATTGCCAAAACTTTCGACTACCTGGTGCCGGACACCTTCGAGATGATCGAGGTGTTAGACGACACGATAGAAGCAGTTTTTGTGAACAAAAGGGTGCTGAAAAAGATTTCTAAGGAGAACATCCTGGAGATTCTGCGTGAAAAAGTGTTTCCGTTTGTATCCGCAAAAGAAATTATCAAGGTTGACCTAGACATAGTGGTCAACTATGACGATATAGAGAAAAATGGCTGATTCAGCGCTTGCTCCCTTTTTAGACCGAGACTATACCAGCGTCTACGCGTACGCGGGAGTTGAGGCAGTGCGAGCGCGTTTGGTGAAGGAGGGGGCAATCGTGGTGTGGAACGAAGACGAGACTTTTTTGGGCATGCTCACTCCCGCCGATGTGGTGGTGCGGTCGCACCATCTGGTGGTCGACTGCCTACGCCGTAAGCCATCCATCCGGGTAGACCAGTCGGTGCTGGATGCGCTGCGTACCTTGCTGGATAGTAAAGAAGTAATACTACCCGTTATGAACCCCGACGGGCGGTTCGCTGGCTTGCTGCACCAGCGCACGCTGGTAGAACGACTGCTGCTGGACCGTCCCTCCCGGGGTCCGATTCCTACCATCGAGCCGCTGCGCTAGGCATCGGTTTCGGGCTCTCTCTCCGCGTAGGCCGGGGCCTTCACTTCCCTCACTGGTGTCTCTCTGATCACCTCCTGCATAAACTGATCAGTGGCCTGGTACACCCCGCGCCAGTCGCGCGAGCGAATGTAGGAGCCGATCACGTGGTTGCCCGCTTCCGGAAACGCCACCTTCCTTTTCTGCTCAGCCGGAGTACCCAGCTGTTCAAACATGGGGTGCATGGCGGCTACCGACACTACCTGATCTTGCTCCTCTTCGCTTTTGTAATAATAGCCCAGAAACACCGGACACGTTACCTGCCGGAAGGTCTCCTCGGTCATGGTTTCCTCTACCAGCACGGCCAGCGTTACGTACCCGTTGATGTGGTAGTAGCGCGACCAGTACTGCCGGGTGCGCCCGGTGCGCTCGTTGATCAGGTGGTCGGCTCCCATTGAGGCTTCCATCGCTTGCACTCCCCACGGTTGGTTAAGCAAGTAGAGTTGCTCGTCGCGGGGGGCAATTAGGGGCGAGTACATAATCAGGCCAGCCAGTTCGGGATGCTCGCTGGCTATCTTGAGCCCCAGTGTGCTGCCGGTGGAGGTGCTTACGACAATGACGCGTTCGCCCAGGGCAAAACCGATGGCTACGGCTTCCCGGGCCGAGGCCAGCAGGTTGGCGGCGGTCAGTCTCTTAAACGCACTGTCCGACTCAATGCCCTGCTCCTTGAGGCGGGCCAGGTAGAGGTTGGCTCCGTAGCGCTCGGCCAGCATGGTGTGCACAGGGGCTCCCTCGGCCTGACTAGCTCCGAAGCCGTGCAAATAGACCAAGCTCACCGGCGTCTTTTGCTTCCGGGTGCTATCGGCCCACACGATGCGGGCCTGGTTGTCAGGCTTGACCAGCGGATTAGCCGCCTCGCGCCGATTAATCTCCTGCGCAAGCTCGACCAGGCTGGTATTCACCACCGGCAGGTCGCCCGACAGATCACCGACCACCGGACGCGGACCTGCGGCGAACACTCCGGCCAGGGCAATAACGATGCCGCCGGTCCAGTATAGGGCTTTTTTCATGCATCAGAGGGGATGAAGGTTACGGACAATACTTGGTTAGATACTGCTGGGCCGCCGCGTACCCGGCTTCTTTGGCTTGCTGCCAGTCGGCGCAGGCCCCGGCTTTGTCCTTCAGGTTATAGCGGGCAAATCCCCGGTTGGCGTAAGAAGGATAGTGAAATTCGTTGATCTGCACCGCCTCGTCGTAGTCCTGCCGGGCGGCGGCGTAGTTGCGCTGCTTTAGGTAGGTGTTTCCCCGGTTGAAGTAGTACAGGTGCTGCAGTTGCGTGCCCGGGTGCTTCCGGCTTACCGCAATGGCCCGGTCGTACTGCTGGCGGGCCTCCTCGTAACGCTCTAGTTTCTGAAGTGCATCGCCCCGGTAGTAGGGCAGGTCGGAGACTTCGGGAAACTGCCGCTGGGCCCGCGCGTATACCGTAGCTACGTCGCCGTAGCGCTGCTGTCCGCCCAGTGCCCGGGCTAGGTTCTCGTAGTAGGCCATGTTACTAGCATCGACCGATAACGCGCGGCGGAAGTACGGCTCGGCCGATGCGTACTGCTCAGCCTCCAGTAGGGTGTATCCCTCGTTGTTTAGCCTTTCCGCGTTGCTACGGGCGGCCAGCTCCTCCTCACTGTCAATGCGGATGTCGATGATGTTATCATCGGCGGTCGGACTCTGGCCGAAGGTGGCGTATCCTGTAAACAGAATGGACAATAAAACGATACCGATTTGGATGGTCATAGGC
>JBASAY010000058.1:0-23881 GCA_049650865.1 Tunicatimonas sp. | reverse complement strand
AAGATGCAGAGAGTGAGGGATTCGAACCCCCGGTACCTCGCGGTACAACGGTTTTCAAGACCGCCGCGTTCGACCACTCCGCCAACTCTCTGTAAACTAGTCTGCAAACTTATCGCTTTTCTTCCTTCTCACCAAACGGTTTACCAGAAAAATACGGTCGCAAAAGCCCCAGTAATTGCTGCGGCGGGCGACAAGGGCGCATACCCTCCGAGCGCACGAACGCGAGCTTGGTTTCGGCCGTGTGCAACAGCTCGCGCTGTTCGTTGTGAAATTCGTACCGAAAGTAAATAACCGCCGTAGGCATCGCCTCGATGCGCACACTTATCCTCAGCAGGTCGTCATACAGGGCCGGACGATGATAGTAGGCGTGGTGTTCTAGCACCGGCAGCATCACCCCGTTGTCTTCCAGCTGCTTATAGCTCATCCCCAAATTGCGCAGCGCCTCCACCCGCGCCACCTCGCAGTAGGCCGCGTAGTGCCCGTAGTAGACGTAACCCATCTGGTCAGTCTCCCCGTAGCGGACCCGCAGCTGTAGTTCGTGCTGGTACATCAGTTGTAGATTCCCGCCGCGCTCAGCGCCCGCTGGTAGCGCCGGGCGTTGGCGTTGTGCGCCCGCAGGTTGGTCGCGAAGTTGTGGTAACCCGAAAAGTCTTCGCGCGCGCACATAAAAATATAATTATGGTCCTGGTGGTTGAGCACCGCCTGCACCGCCCCGATCGACGGAATGCGAATCGGACCCGGGGGCAGTCCGGGATACTTGTAGGTATTGTAGGGTGAGTCAATCTCCTTGTGCTTGTTCAGCACCCGCTTGATGGTGAAGTCCTGGGCGGCAAACACCAGCGTAGGGTCGGCCTCCAGTGCAATATTGCGATCCAGGCGATTTAGATACAAGCCGGCCACCACGGGGGCCTCATCGGGCTTGTTGGTTTCCGACTCTACGATCGAGGCCAGAATTGATACCTCTACGGGCGCCATACCCAGCGAATCAGCTTGCTGTCGACGCGCGGCCGTCCAGAACGCTTCGTACTCCCGGTGCATCCGCTTGAGCAGCTCTGGGGCGGTGGTGGTCCAGAAAAACTCGTAGGTGTTGGGCAGAAACATGGTCAGCACGTTTTCGGTGGTAAAGCCGTATTCACCAACCACCGAAGTATCGTTGAGCAGCGCCTCAAAGGTGGAAGCATCCGCCAGTAGGTTCTCGCACAGCCGCTGGGCCAACTCACCCTTGAGGCGCACGTTGTTGAACGTGACGTTCACCGGGGTTTGTTTGCCCGAGCGCAGCAGACGAATTGCCGACAGGTTGCTCATGTCGGCCCGCAGTACGTAGCGGCCGGGCTTCACGTTCTCGTCGTACTTCATCAGCTTGGCCAGCACGCTAAACGACAGCAGGTCGTGCACGTACTTTTTCTGGTGCAGCTGGTTCTGCAGCTCCTTGAACGTGGTACCCGGCGCAATTAACAGCACCCGGTCCGACTGCTGCACCAGTACGTTGGGAGTTTGCACGGCCTGGTAAGCGTAGAAGGAGAAGGAGATCAGGCTGATTGCAAAGACCAGCAGAACAATGACCAGAATCTTGTGTTTTTTCATATCAGACCAAAAATAGTAATTTGTCGTAAAAAACCGGGGGTACCCAGTGCTCTCTTTTGTCCCGGAAGCCACCTCACCAAGTTTTAGGCCGATGGGTTCTTCGCTAACCAATACCATACCACCATGAAGGCAACCCTGCTGAAAATCTATCCCGAAAATCCCGAGGGCCGCAAGCTCGACAAAGTAGTTGAAGTGCTCCGGGCGGGCGGCCTGGTCATCTACCCAACCGACACGGTTTACGGACTCGGCTGCGACCTCTTCCAGCCTGCCGCCATTGAGAAGATTTGCCGCCTTAAAGATATCGACCCACGCAAGAACCAGCTGTCGTTTATGTGCCAAGACCTAAGCCAGGCCTCCGAGTACGTAAAGAACTTCTCCACCCCGCTCTTTAAACTACTCAAGAAGTCTTTGCCCGGCCCGTATACCTTTATCATGACCTCTAGCAGCAAGGTACCCAAAACCATCGATCCGAAACGCAAGACGGTAGGCATCCGCATTCCCGACCACACCATTCCGCTGGAACTCATTGCCCGGCTGGGGCATCCCATCATCACCACCTCGGTGCACGACGAAGACAAGATCGTAGGCTACCCCACCGACCCCGAGCTCATCTACGAAAAGTACATCGACCACGTAGATATCGTGATCGACGGAGGGATGGGAGGCAACTTGCCCTCAACGGTGGTCGACCTCACCGGCAACACCCCCGCGCTGGTGCGGGAAGGCAAGGGCGACGCCTCCCTGTTTCAGTAGGTTTTGAACGACACCCTGCTCATTGAGCCGCACTACTTCCCGTCGGTGGCGTACCTTGCCCTGCTGGCGAAGTACCCCAGGGTGGTGCTAGAGGTGCACGAGCACTATCCGAAGCAAACCTACCGCAACCGCTGTTACGTGCGGGGCGCCAACCGGGTGCAACTGCTCAGCGTTCCGGTACTCAAGACCAGCGGGAAGGTGCCTACGCGGTCGGTACGCATTAACCACCAGGAGTCGTGGGCGGCCCACCACTGGCGCACCCTGCAATCGGCCTACGGAAAAGCTCCTTTCTTCGACTTTTTTGCGGCGGACTTCCATGACATATTATTCCAAAAAACTCATTATCTGCTGGACTTGTCCACCGCCATCCTGACAAAGTGTCTGGAAATACTCCAACTTAGCGACGTATCGCTGACACTTAGTCAACGCTACCAACCCACCGCCCCGGCGGGAGTTTTTGACGCTCGCAACACCCTGCGGCCTACTTTACCGCCCTTGCTACCCTCTTATTTCGAGCCAATTGGGTACCAGCAATTGTTTGGCAATAACTTTGTGCCCAACCTCAGTGTAATAGATTTGCTGTTTTGCGCCGGTTCACAGGCTAATTCTATTATTCGCCAATCGATCAGGTAAGGGGGATGAACAAATGCGATTCACCCTACGTTGTTTTCTTGAACAAAGTATTTATCTTGCCCGGACGCGAATAGAGCACTGAATCGCGCATTTCGCCGTTTAATTCCTAACATTTCTTATGGAAGCTAAATTTTCAAACAGAGTTAAAGAAGTAATATCGCTGAGTCGTGAGGAAGCATTGCGGTTGGGACACGATTATATTGGCACTGAGCACCTGTTGCTGGGAATGATTCGTGAGGGCGAGGGAGTGGCTGTGAGTCTGCTCAAGAAGCTAGGCGTGCTGCTCGATGAGCTACGGGGTTCGGTAGAACAAGCTACCCGGGGCACCGCCACGGGCAACGTGAAGAACCTGGCCAATATTCCGCTCACCCGACAGTCGGAGAAGGTGCTGAAGATCACGTATCTGGAAGCTAAGATTTTTAAAAGTCAGCTTATTGGTACCGAGCACCTGTTGCTGTCGATCCTGCGCGATGAAGACAATATTGCTACCCAAATTTTAGAGAAGTTTGACGTAAACTATGATGTTGTGAAAGAACTACTAGAATATCAATCTGACCACCCGGTGGCCTCTTCGGACACCGACGATGCCGACGAAGACTCTTCACGGATCTTCGGGAGCGGCTCGAGTTCCGGCCGCGAGTCGAAGGGCTCCGAAAAGTCACGCACCCCGGTGCTGGATAACTTCGGGCGCGACCTGACCAAGCTGGCCGACGACGATAAGCTGGACCCCATCGTGGGCCGCGAGAAAGAGATCGAGCGCGTAGCGCAGATCCTGAGCCGCCGCAAGAAGAATAACCCGATCCTGATCGGTGAACCCGGCGTTGGTAAAACCGCTATCGCCGAGGGCCTGGCCCTGCGCATCACCCAGAAAAAGGTGTCGCGCGTGCTGTTTAACAAGCGCGTGGTTACGCTTGACCTGGCCTCGCTGGTGGCGGGCACCAAGTACCGCGGTCAGTTTGAAGAACGCATGAAGGCGGTGATGAACGAGATCGAGAAATCGCCCGACGTGATTTTGTTCATCGACGAGTTACACACCATCGTAGGTGCCGGAGGGGCCTCTGGCTCGCTGGATGCCTCCAACATGTTTAAACCGGCGCTGGCCCGGGGCGAAATTCAGTGCATCGGTGCTACCACCCTAGACGAGTACCGGCAGTACATCGAGAAAGACGGGGCCCTCGCCCGCCGCTTCCAGGTGGTGATGGTAGACGCTACCACGCCCGAAGAAACGGTAGAAATTCTTAACAACATCAAGGACAAGTACGAGAATCACCACCACGTCAACTATACCGAAGAGGCGCTGGAAGCCTGCGTGAAGCTATCGGACCGCTACATCAGCGACCGCTTCCTGCCCGACAAGGCCATCGACGTGATGGACGAGGCGGGTGCGCGGGTGCACATCAACAACATCCACGTGCCCGACGAGATCGTGAAGCTGGAAGAAGCCATCGAGAACATCAAGGTGGAGAAGAACCGGGTGGTGAAGAGCCAGAAGTACGAAGAAGCTGCTCAGCTGCGCGACCGCGAAAAGAAGCTAATCGACCAACTAGAAGGTGCCAAGCGCAAGTGGGAAGAGGAAACCCGCACCCGCCGCTACAAAGTGGACGAAGAAAACGTGGCCGAAGTGGTGGCCATGATGACGGGCATCCCGACCAAGCGCGTGGCGCAGAACGAAAGCAATAAGTTGCTCGGCATGACCGAAGAACTCAGCGGCCGGGTGATCGGCCAAGAAGACGCCATCGTGAAGCTTACCAAGGCCATCCAGCGCACCCGCGTGGGCCTCAAGGACCCGCAGCGTCCCATCGGCTCGTTCGTGTTCTTAGGACCTACCGGCGTTGGAAAAACCGAACTGGCCAAGGTGCTGGCGACCTACCTGTTTGACAAGGAAGACTCGCTCATTCGCATCGATATGAGTGAGTACATGGAGAAGTTCTCGGTGTCGCGTTTGGTGGGAGCGCCTCCCGGCTACGTAGGCTATGAAGAGGGCGGACAGCTCACCGAAAAGGTACGCCGCAAGCCCTACAGCGTGGTGCTGCTCGATGAGATCGAGAAAGCGCACCCCGACGTGTTTAACCTGCTGCTGCAGGTGCTCGACGATGGTATCCTGACCGACGGCCTGGGTCGTCGGGTAGACTTCCGCAACACCATCATCATCATGACCTCCAACATCGGAGCCCGTGACCTGAAAGATTTCGGAGCCGGCATCGGATTCTCGACCCGGGCCAAGGAAGAGAACATGGACGAGCTGATGAAGTCAACCATTCAGAACGCCCTGAAGAAGACCTTTAGTCCGGAGTTTCTGAACCGCCTCGACGATGTGATCGTGTTTAACTCGCTCAAGCGTGAGGATATCCACCTGATCATTGATCTGACCCTTAACAAGCTGTTCACCCGAATCATTGCCCTGGGCTACGAGGTAGACCTTACCGAGAAGGCCAAGGACTTTTTGGCCGACAAGGGCTACGATCCGCAGTACGGAGCGCGTCCGCTGAATAGGGCTATCCAGAAGTACCTGGAAGACGCCGTAGCGGAAGAGATTCTGAAGGGCGACGTGCAGCCCGGCGATGTCATTATGGCCGACCACGTAGATGAGCAGGAGGAACTCACGCTGTCGCTAAAGCGAAAGAAGCTGGAGAAAGAGAAGAAGGAAGAAGGTTAGGATTCTGCGTTACTTATAAACTGAAGAAGCTGCCTTGGAAACAGGGCAGCTTTTTTTTAGCGTAGTAGCCGGCGCAATTCTTCTATATAAAGTCTCTCGTCAAAGATCGCCAAAATTAGTATCTCGAACCCCGCTACTGCGACGCTTCGTACGTGCCCTTCGCTCGCTTTCAGCTTCAGCTGATACGTTTGGTCTTCCAGTACGTACTGTTCTAGTGTTTTGGCAACCGGGTCGATGATCCAGTACTCCGCTACTCCGTGGGTTTGGTAATCCTCAAACTTCACCTTGCGGTCGTGCTGAATGTTGCTGGACAAAATTTCTACAGCCAGATCGGGAATCGGAAAGTGCATCTGTCCCTCTACGAAATGCTGCGCCTTTTCTTGGCGAGAGAAGCAGATATCCGGCTCATAGTCGTTACGGGGAAAAGTAACCATGATCTTATCGTAACCAACGTAGCCAAGCTGGTGGACAATAACGTAGTTGTTGAGTAGACTGCATAAAGCGATCCCGACATCGTTGTGCTCCTTTTTTACCGGCGAATGGTAGTACACCTCACCGTTAATAAATTCAGCTTTGGTATCCTCATCAATAGCTTCGTAGAAGGCCAGCCGCTGCTGTCGCTCCTCCTCCAAGCGAGCTTGCGCTTGCTCCACAGTCAGCGGAGCTTCCGGACGGGCCAAGATGGCAGCGATAAGTTCTTCCATAAATTAGATAAAGTTTACTTATCAATGAGGATTCTAGCTAGCTGTTTCAATTATACGTATTATCTTGTTGGGTAGCCTATCTGTAAAGTGGATTTTTACCTTTAACCTTACCCGACCTAATCATCATGCATACCACCACCGCCCCCGCACCTTCCACCACCATTGCCTCTTTATTCGCCCGGCAGCAGCAACGCAGCTTATCGCTCCGCTACGAACCCGTAGCCGAGCGCATCGCCCGACTGGAGAAGCTCAAGGGCTGGATCCAGACCCACCGCCTCGACATCCAGCAGGCGATCTACCAGGACTTCAAAAAGCCCGCCTTTGAGACCGATGCTTCCGAGCTACTGGTCTGCTTGCAGGAGCTAGACTTTGCGATGAGCAACGTACGTCGCTGGGCGCGCCACCAGCGGGTAGCCACTCCCATCACGCTGCCCGGCACCGCCAGCTACATCGGCTACGAACCCAAGGGAGTGTGCCTGATCATGGCTCCGTGGAACTACCCCTTTCAGCTGCTGGTCGGGCCCTGGATTTCGGCCATCGCGGCGGGGAACTGTACGATCCTGAAACCCTCGGAAATGACGCCCCACACCGCCGAGCTCATCGAGCGCATGGTTACCGAGCTCTTCCCTGCGGAGGAAGCGGCCGTGGTGCAGGGCAATAAGGAGGTAGCGCAGGAGCTACTGTCACACCCCTTCGATCATATCTTCTTCACCGGCAGTCCGGCGGTTGGCAAGCACGTGATGAGCGCCGCCGCCCAACACCTCAGCTCGGTAACGCTCGAGCTAGGGGGCAAGTCACCGGCTATTGTCGACGAAACCGCCGACCTGGCCGTGGCGGCCGAGAAAATCGCGTGGGGTAAGTTCTTTAACGCCGGGCAAACGTGCATTGCTCCCGACTACGTGCTGGTGCACGAGTCGGTGCACGACGAACTGGTGGGGCGGCTGATCACCGCTACGCGAAAGATGTATAACCCCGACGGGCGGGGCCCGGAGCACTCGGCTGACTACGCCCGCATCGTAAACCAGGGGCACACCAAACGGTTGATTGGGATGCTGGACGAGGGAGTAGCGCAGGGGGCCACCGTGGCGCTGGGCGGCAAGCACGCCGCAGAAGATCACTACCTCAGCCCTACCCTACTCACCGAGGTGCCCGAAGACAGCAATTTGATGCAAGAAGAAATCTTCGGGCCCCTGCTGCCCATCCGCAGCTACCGCCACCTGTCGGAAGTGGTAGACTACGTAAACGCCAAACCCAAGCCCCTCACCCTGTACCTGTTTACCGAGCAGAAGGCCAACCAGGAGTACGTGCTGACACGCACTTCGTCGGGTGGGGCCGCCGTGAACGAGTGCATCATGCAGTTTAGCCATCCGCACCTGCCCTTCGGCGGGGTAAACTACAGCGGCATTGGCAAAGCCGGGGGGCACCACGGCTTTCTGGCGTTCTCGAACGAAAAGCCAGTGCTTCGACAGCTTTGGGGCAACAAGATTACCCGCTTTCTTATTCCTCCCCTTAGCGAAAAGATGAAGGAGCGGCTGGGCTGGGTGATCCGTAATTTTTAGCGAAGGAGGCCACATCTACTGCTTCATTTTATTAAATTACGCGCTTCATCGCTTTTTTTGCGCCTAACCCGTCCGTATGAAGTCCACTCTCTTGCTCGTTGGCATCAGCTTGCTGATGCCGCTGTTTACCCTTGCCCAAAACCCTATCTACCCGGTAAACGGAGTGCGCGACACCCGCCCGGAGGTGTACCTGTTTACCAACGCTACGGTATTTGTCGACTACCAAACCCGTCAGGACAGCGCCTCGCTGCTGATTCGTGGCGGGGTGGTGGAGGCGGTGGGCCGAAACCTGAGCGTTCCGGACGGAGCGCAGGAAATTGATCTGGCGGGTAAGTTTATCTATCCGGGTCTGATCGACCTGTACAGCGACTACGGGCTGTCGGAGGTGCCGCCGCGCCCGCCCTTTAGCTTCGGGAGCCGCGAGCAGCTGGAACGAACCACCGAAGGTCCCTACAACACCAACGACGCCATCAAATCGCAGTACCGGGCGGTGGAAGACTTTCAGGTGCGGGATGAATCGGCGGAGGCCTACCGAAAGCTAGGCTTCGGAGTGGTGCTCACCAACAAGCGCGACGGGCTGGCCCGCGGCACCTCGGCCCTGGTGTCCTTGTCCGACGAAGCTCCCAACCAAGTGGTACTCCGCGGGCAGGCCGGAGCGCACTATTCCTTTGACAAGGGCAGCTCCTCGCAGTACTACCCCATCTCCAAAATGGGCTTTCTGGCCCTGCTGCGCCAAACCTACCTGGACGCGGACTGGTACCCTACGAAGGGCAACAACGACTACCGCGACGAGTCGCTGGAGGCCTGGATTGAGCAGCAGGACCTTCCCCAGTTCTTTGATGCGCCGGGCTGGATACAGATGCTGCGGGCCGATCACCTGGGTGATGAATTTGGGGTGCAGTACATTCTGCGGGGCAACGGAGATGCCTACCAGCGGCTCGACGAGCTAAAGGCCACCAACGCTGCCCTGATCGTTCCCCTCACCTTCCCGGATGCCTACGACGTGAGCGACCCCTACGATGCCGAACATGTGGTGCTCCAGGATATGATGCACTGGGAGTTGGCGCCCACCAACGCGGGGCAGCTGGCCGCCCGCGGCATCGACTTCGCCCTTACCGCCGACGGACTCACCGCCGGCAGCGATTTCTGGAAGAACCTGCGCCAGGCCATTCGGCACGGCCTGTCTGAGGAAGCTGCGCTCCGGGCCCTCACTGACACCCCCGCCCGACTTGTAAAGGCGGAAGACCAACTGGGTAGCCTTCAACCCGGGCGGCTGGCCAACTTCATTATCACCTCCGATAATTTATTCGACGAAGAAGTAGTGCTGTACGAAAACTGGATTCAGGGCAAACCCTTTGTCGTTAACGACCGCGACGCCCCCGACCTGAGCGGCAACTACTCGCTCCAGATACAAGACGCCACCTATCCCCTGGAAATCACCGGCCAGCCCGGCAGTCAGAAGTTTTCCGTTAGCCTTTCCGACACCGCTAAGGTATCGGCCGAGGCCGAGGTAGACCGCACCACGCTGACCCTCGCGTTTCCTCCGCAGCAGGGAGCCCAGGAGCGCATCCGCTTGTCGGGTTACCTAGACGGGCAAACGCTGCGGGGAACAGGCAAGCAACCCGACGGCAGTCCGGTAAGCTGGCAGGCCACCTACCAAAGCAGTCTCAGTCCCAAAGAAGACACGACGCAACAAGCCAGCACCCCGGTTGATCTGGACAGTCTGACCAAGACCGTCTATCCGTTTATGCCCTACGGCACCCAGGACCCGCCCGAAGCGAAGACGTACCTGATTCGGGGAGCCACCGTGTGGACCAACGAAGCCGACGGCGTTCTGGAGCAAGCCGACGTACTGGTAGCGGACGGAAAGATTACTCAGGTAGGCGCTGGGCTGTCGGCCGAGGGCGCGACGGTGATCGACGGTAGCGGCAAGCACCTCACCAGTGGCGTCATCGATGAGCACTCGCACATCGCGCTGACTAGCATCAACGACATTGCCACCAACTCGGGCATGGTGCGTATGCAGGAGGTGGTCGACTCCGAAGACATCAATATTTACCGGCAGCTGGCGGGCGGAGTGACGGCCGCCCAGTTGCTGCACGGCTCGGCCAACCCCATTGGGGGGCAGTCGGCCCTGGTGAAGCTGCGCTGGGGCGCCTCACCGCGCGACATGCTTATCGAGGGCGCCGACGAGCACATCAAGTTTGCGCTGGGAGAGAACGTAAAGCGCTCGTCGAACGATGCGTCCATTCGTTACCCGCAGACCCGCATGGGTGTAGAGCAGGTGTACCGCGATGCCTTTACGCAGGCGCAGGCCTACCGGCAGCAGTGGCAAGACTACGATGCCCTTTCGTCGGGCCAGAAGGAGAACACCCCTGCGCCCCGGCGCGACCTGGCCCTGGAGGCAATGGTAGAGATTCTGGACGACGAGCGCTTTATCACCTGCCACTCCTACGTGCAGTCGGAGATTAATATGCTGATGCACGTGGCTAACGACTACGACTTTCGAGTAAATACCTTTACGCACATTCTGGAGGGTTACAAGGTGGCCGACAAGATGGCCGAGCATGGGGCCGGGGGCTCTACCTTCTCCGACTGGTGGGCCTATAAGTTTGAGGTGCGCTACGCCATCCCCTACAATGCTGCCCTGATGCACCAGGCCGGGGTCACCACCGCCATCAACTCCGACGATGCCGAGATGGCCCGTCGCCTGAACCAGGAAGCGGCCAAATCGGTGAAGTACGGTGGCATGTCCGAAGAGGAAGCCTGGAAGATGGTAACGCTAAATCCGGCCAAGCTACTGCACCTCGACGACCGCATGGGCAGCATCCGGGTGGGCAAAGATGCCGACTTGGTGCTGTGGAGCGACCACCCGCTGGCGATCTACGCCCGGGCCGAAAAGACGCTGGTCGACGGCCGCTTGTACTACGACCAAGAAGAGGACGCCCGCAAGCAAGAGCAAATCGCTCAGGAGCGCAACCGGCTCATCCAGAAACAGCTGGCGGCGCAGAAGAGTGGGGCTGCTACCCAGAAGCCTAGCAGCAAAACACGGGCGCTGTTTCACTGCGACGACGTGGTTGGTCTTCAGGGCTATTAAAGGCAGGCGTCGTGTCTTTTTCCGTGTTATAAACCCTTAATTTGCAGGCAAACAAAAGTATGAAGATATGAAGACCAATGAACTTTTACTTGATTATATAGATCCGACATTAGATTATCAGATAGAAAACGGTGATGCTTTAGATATCTTGCAAAAAATTAGCAACCGTAAGTTTGATCTGATAATCACTTCGCCACCTTATAATATTGGAAAATCTTACGAAGTTAAAACTACTATAGAAGAATATCTTGAAACGCAAGAAAGTATAATTAATGAACTCGTTAGAGTTTTATCGGATGAAGGTAATTTATGTTGGCAGGTTGGCAACTATGTAGATAAAGGCGAAATATTTCCCTTAGATATCTTTTACTATCAAATATTTAAAAAGTTAGGTCTTAAACTCCGAAACAGAATTATCTGGCACTTTGGGCACGGTCTTCATGCTTCGAACAGGTTTTCAGGGCGTTATGAAACCATTCTATGGTTTACAAAATCTGATAACTATATATTTAATCTTGATGACGTAAGAGTTCCTGCTAAATATCCAGGAAAGAAGCATTTTAAAGGTGCCAAGAAGGGCCAGTTCTCAGGAAATCCAAAGGGTAAGAATCCTTCTGATATTTGGGAGATAGTTTTACGTGACTGGGAAAAAGAGCTTTGGAATATACCCAACGTTAAGTCTAACCACCCGGAGAAGACCGAACATCCCTGTCAGTTTCCGATAGAGTTAGTTGAAAGATGCGTTCTTGCTTTGACCAATGAAAAAAGCTGGGTTTTAGACCCCTTTGCCGGAGTGGGATCAACGGTGATTGCTGCAATAAAAAATGGAAGAAACGCCGTTGGAATAGAAAAGGAAAAAAAATATTGCAAGACTGCAGGTGATAGAATTAAGGACTTAAAAGAAGGCAGGTTGAAAACCAGGCCAATAAACAAGCCAATCCATACCCCCTCTAAAACTGATAAAGTTGCTCAAAGGCCAGAAGAATGGTTAAAGCTTGACTTCAGCTAAAAATAAGCATCGTAGATGAAAATAGCCCAAAAGTACTCTCATTTAAATGGAGAAGAATACCTAATTGTTCACCACAATAATTTATACGAAGAGATAAAAAGCGTTATAGCCTCGATTGAAGCTGACGATTACCGAACAAAGGTGAGTAAGGAAAATCGTAAGAAAGGAAACTTACTGCTATCTCCTATTGCGTTAAATAAAGCATTTGATTCAGAGTTCAGTAAAAGGGGGTGGTTAGAAAGTAGATACAACTACTACATCACACTTAATCGTGAGCTCATGGAAAAGTCACTTTCAATGCCTGCTAAAGAACAGAAAAATTTTCTAATGGCAAATGGTGAACGTGAACCAATCTACAGCTACAACCAAACAGATTTTGTAAAGAATAAAATTGCCGTTGAAGTTCAGTTTGGAAAGTACGCATTCGTAGCTTTTGATCTATTCGTAAAGCATATGCTTTTCTACTCAGGAGGTGTGGTGAATCTTGGAATTGAAATCTTGCCTACTAAAGAGATGCAGAAGCAGATGAGTAGTGGCGTGGCCTACTATGAAGGTGAAGTCTACAACGTGATGAGACAAGGAAGAAACAGTCCACCAGTACCACTACTGGTTCTGGGAATAGAACCGTAGGAAACACATGTTCTAGGTTATCAAATACCAAGAGGACAAACTAGACCTAAAAGCCAACTGTAGTAAAGTAATCTTTCTATGATGTATCTAAAAATCAACCTTTCCGCTGTTCTGCTATTTTTAGCGTATTGGACTTTCGCGCAGGTACCCGCCCCCGCGCCCCCTCAGTCGCAGCCCGTTTTGTTGCTAGGGGGCACCGCCCACCTGGGCACCGGCGAGGTCATCGAAGATGCTGCCGTCGCCTTTGCTAATGGGAAGCTGACTACAGTAGGAAGTGCCTCCTCGGTGCCCGACGGTGAACGCTCGTCCTACGAAGTGGTTGACGTGAGCGGACAGCACATCTACCCCGGTTTCATTCTGCTCGATACCGACCTGGGCCTGGTAGAAATTAATGCCGTGCGGGCTACGCTCGACCAAGCTGAGGCGGGAACGCTCAACCCCAACGTACGTTCGCTCATCGCCTACAACACCGATTCGGAGCTGATCCCAACGTTTCGGTTTAATGGCATCTTGCTGGCACAGATTGTACCGCAAAGCGGCATGATGCCCGGCACCTCGTCGGTGGTGCAGCTTGACGCCTGGAACTGGGAAGATGCGGCCGTGGTTGCCGACGATGCGCTGCACCTGCACTGGCCCAGCCGCTACCGCAGCAAGTTCAATTTCGTGACCTATACGGTAGAACGGGTGGTGAACGAAGACTACGAGGAGCAACGGCGGGCGGTGCGCTCCCTGTTTGGTGATGCTCAGGCCTACGCCGAGGGCAAGTCAGCTACGCCCAACCTGAAGTTGGAAGCGCTGCGCGGCCTGCAGAATGGATCGCAAACGCTCTTCTTGCATTCTGACGATGCCCGTGAGATTACCGAAGCCGTGCTGTTCGCCGAAGAATTTGGCGTGCAGAAGATCGTGCTGGTGGGCGAAAGCGGTTTGCTGGCGGCCAAAGACTTTATCCGGGAGCGCAAGCTACCCGTCGTTATCGAGAACGTGCACCAGTTGCCTTCGCACGCCGATCGCCCCGTGGATGCGCTTTACACCCTGGCGCACGACCTGCGGCAAGCGGGTATTTTGGTGAGCCTGGCCTACAACGAGGGCATGACCGCCCGCAGTCGCAGCCTTCCTTTTCTGGCAGGCACCGCCGCCGCCTACGGACTAAATAAAGAAGAAGCGCTGCAACTAATCACCGCCCACCCCGCCCAAATTCTTGGCATTGCCGACTCCGTGGGTACCCTGGAGGTGGGTAAGCAGGCGACGCTGTTTGTGTCGGAAGGCGACGCCCTGGACATGCGCACCAACCGCCTTACCCACGCCTTCATTAGCGGCCGCTCCCTTACGCTGCCCGCCATGCAGCAGGAACTCCACCAGAAGTACAAGGCCAAGTACGACGACCAGTCCGAAGCAACGCCGACTGAAGAGGAATAAACGGTATCAGTTTGGCCTTAAAGCATTGCTATGTCGAACGTTTAGGTCACCTTCTTCAGTATCTCAATAGTCCGCAGTGTAAATAGTACTACCAGTCCTATCCAGAGCAACATGATTCCGTAGTATAGGGCATGCCACGTCTCGGTTGGATATTCTAATACTATTATAGTCATCAACGTTTCTAATAGGGAAAAGCCTAATGCTATCGTACCAGTGATCAGGGCAGATAAAATTTTTAGCTTATTATGAAAAGTGGCAAGTTTTTTCAGTCCTAACGTTAGACTATAGGCAACGATCAGTACTAAACCCACAACGACCAACAGATGGACGTTAGCGACCACAAAATACGTATCGTGTACCTGAATGTCAGTCGTTTGACCGAAATGAAACCTCGTCATTAGTCCGACTACAGCTACCAGTAGGACTAAAAGAAATACAACCCACTTTACCTCTCTTTGTCGATGCATAGCTGATTCAATCGCTACTATCCTCCCAACTGCCGTGTTTAAGCCAGCCGCTGAACCAGTTCTGCAGTAGCGGAATTGCGAAGAATACCGCGTAGGGAATCTCAATGACCGAGATAACCAACGTTTTGAGGGGGACTGGCCAGCCCTCCATCACCGGGCCCAGTAGCCACTGCGCCAGGGTTACCGCCGGGTAGATCGCCAGCCAGACAATAACCGCAAACCGGTAGCGGGGTGCTTTTTCTTCTTTTGGACTAGGTTTCATGAACGTTAGGGGTAGATTGTGTTACCCACTAAATGAAATTCTAGGACGAATGGTTTGACCCTCTCGCGTTTCGTGTTCACCAACTTTATCAGTAGTGCATTTACACTGTCCCCCTCCTTCTGCTACCGCTGCGTTCGTCAGTAGGTTACGACTACGCTACCGGTTTTCTCACCTTGCTCCACGTAGCGGTATGCCTCCTGAATATCATCCATCGGGTAGCGGCGGTCGATCACGGCCCTGAACGTTCCCCGCGCCTGCAGTTCGTTGATAAAAACCAGCGATCTGCGGCAGTTGCTCGGGACGGGAAACACAACCCGCTGGCGGCCCGTTAGCTTGGTGACCAGCGGCAGATAGACGTTCTCCACGTGCGGTCCTAGCTCCGACGATAGGTAGGTACCCTTCGGCGTAAGCAGGTGTTTACACCGGGAGAAGGTGCTCTTGCCTACCGTGTCAAAGATAAAATCATACTGCCCGTTGGTTTGCGTAAAATCTTCCTGCTGGTAGTCAATTACTTGGTCAGCGCCCAGCGATCTCACCAGCTCGATGTTCTTGGTATTCGCTACGGCGGTAACGTGCACTCCCTCGTGTTTCAGCAGTTGCACCGCAGCGGTACCGATGGCGCCGGTCGCCCCGTTTACCAATACCCTGTCTCCCGGTTGCACCGTTGCGTTGTTGATAAAGTTGTAGGCGTAGTGCCCTCCCTCCGCGCAGGCAACTGCTTCTACTTCCGTCACGCCTTCAGGAATCTTAAGCACCGCCAGATGGTGCGGGATGGTGAGGTACTCAGCCTGGGAAGCTAACCCGTTGTCGTGAAAACCCCACACCCGGTCACCCACCCGAAAGTTAGTTACCTGCGCCCCCGCAGCCTCCACCGTCCCGGCGAAGTCGGTACCCGGAATAGCAGAAGTAGGCTTCAGCAAACCCGTGAACAACCGGATGGGCCACGGCTGGCCCCGCAGGATGCCACCGTCCGTTCGGTTCACCGTGGTGGCGCGCACCCGCACCAGAATTTCATTTTCCTTAGGTATGGGTTGCTCGGCGGTTCCGACGCTGAGTACTTCGGGTGAACTGTACGTTGTTCTTAGCACTGCTTTCATGGATGAAGGAAGTTAATGAATTGCTGTAAAACCGACGTGTGTCTTGGGCACTAAGCCCCCGAAAACTTGAGCTTCACGGTGGCCCCGGTGGTTACGGTGAAATCTTTTACTTCGGTGAACTTGCTGCCGAAGGCATCCTGCGCCCGAAACACCAGTTGGTAGGTGCCCGGCTGGATGGCCCGCGTGACGCGCGTCTCGCCCGGCGCAAAGTCGTGCACCCACCGCTGCGCTCCGGTTTCGTCTATGTGATACAGACTACCGATGCCGTTCTTTACGAAGTCGACGTTGAGCACTCCTGGTCCGGGTAGCGCCAGTTCGGTAATTTCGCGGGGGTTTATCCGCACTCCCGGCCGGTACGTTTTGGGGAAGGTAAGCACTTCCAGGTCGTAGGTACCCACCAGGTACTGCTCGGGAGCCGGTAGGTCGTGCACGTTGATGATGGTCGGTTGCCCCGCCCGGCGCACCAGCGCCCGCACGCCCTGGGCGTATTCGGAGTGGCCGGGCTGCGTGACGTGCAGCGTGCCCTGCGGAGCCTGGATGCTGACCACGTTGTGCCGCCCGCCCTCGAAGCGCACGTTGCGCCGCGCCACGGGCGGAATGGTATTCACCACCACGTCGTACGACAGCACCGCGTCTACAATGACCGAGTCGGGCTGACCCTGCCGGTCGCGGTAGTGCACGAAGTTATACAACGGCGCTTGGGTTACGTTATTCACGAAGGTCACGTTCACGTCGGTCTCGGTGGGTTGGCGCTGCTCGTCCAGCAGTTCCACGCTCACCGTGGTGGTTTCGAGCGACTGCCGCAGGATTTTGTTGAGCACCCGCCGAAACTCGGCCACATCCTGGGCGTCGTAGTACTGTCCCACGCAGGCAAACTCCTCAGCAAAGTTCTGGTCCATGCCCAGTCCGATGACGAAGGGTTTCAGAAAGATGTTACGCGACTGCAGCGCCTGCGACACCCCGCACGGGTCACCGTCGCACGATTCGATGCCGTCGGTGAGGATAATCACCACGTTGCGGTAGGCCGGGTCGAGGGGGAAGTCGCTGGCGGCCTGCTCGAGGGAGTAGGCGATAGGCGTAACGCCCGAGGGTTGCAGGGTGCGCAGCTTGCCGATGATGCGGTCGTGGTTACGGGCGGCAAAACCCACCTCCAGCTTGGTATCCTGGCAGTTTTGAAAGCGGCGATGGTACTGGTGCCCGTACACCCGCAGTCCGAGTTCCAGTTTGGGATCAACGCGCAGCGAGTCGACCAGTTCGGTGAGCATCTGCTTGGCCACGTCCATGCGCAAGCGCCCTTCCCACTCGGCGAACATACTACCCGAGGCATCGAGTAAAAACAATAGACGGGTTTGCTCCGGGGGCCGCTGGATTTGAACTTGAGCGAAGGAGAAGAAGGGAATGATGAGTATTGAGCAGGTAATTACGAATAGCGAGAGAGAAGCGGTGGGTGGTCGGATAAGCTTGTAGTGGTTCATGCTAAAATAACGCTGCAGAAGGGAGAGAAGTGTTGTTACTATTCCCAGCTATGCTTCAACTTAGACTTATAAAATGTTAGGCCTTCATAGTAAACGAAGTCCTTCTTATTGAGTGTAAATAGTTGAGCATTTATGGAAAGGGCAACTGCAGCGATCATGCAGTCAGGTAACTGCGGATGGTTCACGCGATATTCATACATCATTTGCTCAAAGCGGGTGCAGCTTTCCCTGTTGAGTTGAAAGTGCTTGAACAAGTTGAGCGTTTGCTTAGTGCGGGTTACCTCGCTATCCTTCATACCATAGTAAGCTTCGCCTTTCGTTACCGTAGATAGGGCAAGGCGGTCGAAGCCAATGTGATTAATCTCTTTCCACATTGTCTTGTCGCCCCGAAACACGCGGAAGAAAACACCACTATCGCAGAGTACTAAAGCTTTTGAAGAATTGCTGCTCACCCTTTTGGCCATCAGCGTACGCCTCTTTCTCCCCAGGCTTCGCGGCGAAATTCCTCGAAGCTCATCTTTTGATAGCGCTCGTCTAATAGAGAGCCTTCGGCAAAAATTCGCTCTAGCACATCGGAGGGCCTTTCATTAGGTTGCGGAACGTACTGCTCATTGTCTGGAGAAGGCAAGGCTGTCTGCCTGTTCTTGGCCACATTATAGAGTAGATTACCGTTCTGCTTTATCTGAACGTTATCATCCTGTCCGACGATGGTGTCAAGCACCTTGACAACCGCAAGGGCTTCCTCTTTAGAGAGGTCATCTAGCTCAAGGGTTCGCATACCTTTGGTTTTTATTCTAAACGAAACTAAGCAATTTTAGGGTGGGAACCTACGGAATTCCGCTTGCGCACGACCACTAAGAATTCTCAAAATCAGCGATAGCAGCTAGATACGCTTCGGACTGCTTTAGTTGCTGTTCGTACTTTTGGTACATACTCCTACTCATTAAGAAACCGATAGCAATAGCTACAAGAAACAGTAAGCAGAAAGTTGCCAAACCCATGATATCTGAGTAGACACGCATTCCGAAAAAAACGTTTAGGTACGGGGGAAATGCGGTCAGAAACCAAAATGCTACAACTAGTCCGTCGTATTTTGCGCGCGAGGCGGTGTGTATTCTAAATTTTGAAATCACCTTTTGCAGATCAATTAGCGAAAGCTCTTCGTAGTCAGGCTTTCTAAGAGACAAATGAGACACGAAGGATGCCAGCATCGCTAGCCCACCAACGACGGCCGGAATAGTGTACCAAGGCTCGTCTACTACGTTAATAGCGAGTGCTACTGAAATAAAGCAGTAGACCAAAGCGAAGTTTCTGCCTAGTATCGATAGGCTTAGTAATTTATCATAACCTTTGATATGCTTATCCATATTCATTTCTCTAATTAATTTTTCGTTAACCTCAATTTTACTTTCTAATCTTTTATTCTCTTCCTTCCAAAGTTTCTTTAATTCATCTTCCATGGCGTTAGTGGTTTACGGTGAAAAATTCAGTTCTAAGCTTCTTCTTAATTCTACTTATTTTTGTTGCCACATTGGTTCTGGTAGTTCCTAAAACTTCAGCAATCGATTCGTAACTGTTTTCATCTAAGTAGAGCAACATGATGGCTTTACTAAACTCGTCTAGCTGGTTAATAAACTGGTACAATAGTGTTATTCTACTGTCTGGTTCTTCAGAAATTTGAGATGGAATTGCGCGGAAAATAACATCATCCAGGGGCGGGTGAAGTTCTCTGGCTTTTAAATCTTTTCGCTGATAAGAGATGGCTACGTTTAGTGCTACTCTGTAAATCCAGGTGGATAACTTGGCTCTTCCATCGTAACGTTTCAGCGACCTCCATATCTGAATAGCAATTTCTTGCTCAAGGTCTTTCCTATCCTCAAAATCGCTGCAGTAGGCATACGTCACTTTGAGGATAATCCCTTTGTGATCATTCAGAATCTGAACAAATTTCTCTTTGGCTACTGACTTCACTTCGTTTGGTTTACCGTATTATTCGCAGAAGTGAGCAAAAAATCACACTGATAAGTAATTATTTTTCAGAATGGCGAATTACCGTAACCATTACTGAAGACTCAGGCTTCGCGCAGCAGGTCAGACAGTAGCTGCCACAGTTGGTTTATCTTGGGTTGGTACACGTACTTGATATGCAGAAAAACTCCTATGATAAACAGCTCTGCAATGCAGACGACCAACAGTAGATTTTGGTAAGGGTCTTTTACCAAGACAAAGGGAGAACGCTCGGGATCGATGGCGAAATGCTCAGCGGTGAGGTAACCCAGGAAAAGTCCCAAGAGAAGCGAAGCGCCTACCACAATCTTGTAGTTTAGTACGTAACGCTCCAGAATAACCAAGCCCTCCCGAAGGTAGTCGTAAACGTTTTCTTTGGTTTGGTGCCGCATCATCTTCTGATAAAACCGGTACTGCCACACAAAGTAGCCTACTCCTACAACAGTGAACACTGGTACTAACAGTAACCTCTCGGACCCACCGCGAACAATTAACCAAACGATGATGCCAACCGTGACCGGTAGGTTAAGGATAAGCTCCCAGTACACCACGCGGCAGAAGCGGTCGAAGGCGTAGCTTGATTTTCGACGAATGATATTTTCTACCTCAGCGGATGATAGAGGGACGCTGGATTCAACTTGTTGGCCACTACGCCAGAGTGTTTGTAGATTGTCCATGAATGATGCGGTTTAATTGTTTCTTGATGCGGTTTACCTTTACCCCTACGTTGCTCAGCGATATGCCCAGAATGTCGGCGATCTCTTCGTACTTTTTGCCTTCCAGATACAGCAGGATCAGCGCCCGGTCGATCTCACTTAACTGCCGAATGGCGGCGTAGAGTTGTTTCAGTTGCTCTTCTTCGGCCGTATCCGTTGATTCGGCGGCTAGGTTGCTCCAGTGCTCGGGCTGTAGCGATACCGCGCTGACGCGGCGCTTCTGGCGCTTGAGCAGCGATAGGCATACGTTGAGCGCCACCCGGTACACCCAGGTAGACGCCTGGGCATCGCCTCGGAAGCTGCCGTAGGCTTTCCACAACTGCAGTACCACCTCCTGAAAGTAATCCTGGTACTCGTCGGCATCGTTGCTATACACTTTGCAAATGCGTCGGATGATTCCGATATGATCGTTCAGGAAGCGGTGAAACTCGGTAGAAGGGCGTTCGGCTTGGTAGCTAGTCATACGCGGCGTAGTCGGTTGATAAGTTAGTAACCGAGCCCTTTATTTTCTTACAGTAAAGGGAGTATATTTTTTTCGTTGAAAAAGTTTTTCTCTGTATTTACCTGACAGTCAATCTCTTGCGGAATAGAAATATTAGTTTTCAGATTTTTTTTAAAAGGGACTGTAAGAAATCAGATGGTCGGGCTACTAACTCAGTGATCAGTTAAGACAGCGGCATTTTCAGAAAATTTCGCTAAACCAAAATTTAATAAAATGAAATCTAGTAAGATCTACTTCGCAATAATGACTGCCATCTGGACGGCACTCACGGTTATCGTCTTACTGAGCGATATGCCGCTCGATCATCAGGTGATGTTCGTATGCGCTGCGTTGCTGTTCGTCTACCATAGCTACCGAACTTCATTCAAGCGAAGAACGGTTGCCCAACGTTGCCCTTTAACAATAAACAATCGATAAACTCTCTCTTCAACTACCTACACCATGATCCAGCTAGAAAACGTAAGCAAAGCGTATCCCCGGCAGCGCAAGCAGCGGTCAGCGGCCCTCGCCGTTGACGACATCAGCTTCACCGGCCAGCCCGGACGCGTCTTTTCACTACTCGGACCCAACGGGGCCGGGAAAACCACCACCCTGCGCATGATCGCCACCATCTTGCAACCCACCGCGGGTAGCATTCGGGTGGCGGGCTACGATACGGTATCACAGGCGACGCAGGTGCGTAGTCAAATCGGTTTCCTAACCGGCTCCACGCACCTGTACGACCGCCTCACCCCAGCCGAAACGGTGCGCTACTTCGGCCGCCTGCACGGACTGGACCGCGCCACCATCGCCACGCGGCAGGATCAGCTGTTCGAGCAATTGGGCATCCACGAGTTTGCCAGCAAGCGCGTCGGCCAGTTGTCTACCGGCATGAAGCAAAAGGTCTCTATCGCCCGCACCATGATTCACGATCCCAGCGTCGTGATCTTCGACGAACCCACTTCCGGACTCGATGTGATTACGGCGCATAGTATTATCGAGCTGATTCGAGAGTGCCGACAGGCGGGCAAGACGGTCATTTTCTCCTCGCACATCATGAGCGAGGTAGACCTGCTCTGCGACGACCTGGCGATCATCAACCGGGGCAAGCTGATCTACCAGAACACGATGGATCATTTCCGGGGGCAAACTGACGCATCGCTCACCGAAGGCTTTATCCGCATGATTCAAACCGACAACAATCCTCAACCCGAACTCCAAACCGTATGAAAACGATTCTGACCGTTATCCAAAAAGAACTCCTCGACACCCTGCGCGACCGCCGCACGCTGCTATCCTCGGTGGTGCTGCCCGCCGTGGCCATTCCATTACTACTGTTTGTGGTGGTTAAAGTGCAGTCGGTGATGATAGAAAAAGACGCTACTAAAACGCTAACGGTGGGTCTAGCAGACGCTCCCGAAGCCTTTCGGCAGCTTCTAACGCAGGACAGTTTGCTGGACATTAGTGCCGTGGATGAAGCGGCTGGCCAACAAGCCGTCGCCGACGACAGTCTGGACGCGCTGCTGGCGTTTCCGGCCGACTTCACCCGCTTGGTAGCGCAGATGCAACCGGCCCCGGTGCAGTTTTACTTTAAGTCGACCAATTCGCAGGTACAGAGGCGCTTGTCGGGTAAGCTGGAGGCGTACCGCGCGGGGCTGATGAACGAGCGCGTAGCGCAGTTAGCTGTTGCTCCCGAAGCCCTGGTGCCGCTCGAGGTCACGGAGCAGAATCTAGCCTCCACGCGCGAGCAGGTTGGGCAGGTAGCCGGAGGGTTTTTGCCCTACATCTTTATTATTCTGTGCTTCATTGGCTGCATGTACCCCGCCCTGGACTTGATCTCAGGCGAGAAGGAGCGCGGCACGCTAGAAACCCTGCTAACGGTGCCAAGCAGCCGCTTGCACATTCTGCTGGGCAAGATGATCGTGATCGCCCTAATGGGATTAGCGGCCGCCCTGGTGGCGGTGGCGGGCATGGCCATTGGCATCAACTTTCTGCCCCAGATACCGGTCGAACTACTGACTACGATCAACAGCGTGCTCAGCGTATCTTTCATCGCAACCCTACTGCTGATGCTGGTGCCCCTTACGCTATTCTTCTCGGGCTTGCTCACGGCCATTGTGGTGCGGGCCCGCAACTTTAAGGAAGCGCAAAGTCTGGCCACGCCCATCAGCTTCCTGATCTTCGTTCCGGCGATGGTGGCCCTATTTCCGGGTGTTGAACTCAACTGGCAAACGGTGTGGATTCCGGTGTTCAACATTGCGCTAGCCACCAAGGCGGCGGTCGCTAACACCTTAGAACCGGCGCACCTGGTTGCGATTGTTTTCTCGATGACGGTACTGGCCTTAGGGGCGGTAGCCATCAGTATTCGTCAGTTTTCTCAGGAGACCACCGTGCTGCGCTAACTAATCTCGGGTACAGAACCTTCACCTCATTAATCATCACTCATTATTCATCATTATGTCTACGCTAAAAATAATGATCACCGCCAGCGTGCTGGCGCTATCCCTTCCCCTGCGCGCGCAGGACGCGAACAGTCTGCTCTACGAAGTGTCGGGCAACGACCTGGAGCACCCATCGTACCTGTTCGGCATCATCCATCTGATGTGTCCCGAGAATATCTACCTGAGCGACACCCTACGGAAGAAGCTAAGCAGTAGCGAGCAATTGGTGCTTGAGCTGGACTTCGACGCGCCAGGGATGATGCAGGAGATGCAGCAGGCCATGATGCAGCCTACCGAAACGCCCCTGCGCGAGCTTATGGCCGAAGAGGAGTATACGCAGCTAAGCCAGTTCTTCCAAGATTCGCTCAACATTCCCGAGCAGATACTGGCGCAGCTCAATCCGATTGCTCTCTACGGGGCCGTTGCCTCCAAGATGCTCGGATGCCAACCGGGTTCGTACGAGCAGGCGCTGGTGGCAGTTGCCCAGGAGAAGCAGATTGAAGTGGAGGGACTAGAGACCGTGGACGAGCAGCTAGAAGCCTTCGGCAGCATTTCCGAAAAGGAGCAGGCCGCCTACCTGTACGACGCGCTGGAGGACTACGAGGCGTCGGCCGAGGAGTTCGGGAAGATGCTTTCGTCGTACATGAAGCAGGACGCGGAGCTACTCTACGAACTCTCGCACGCCGCGATGGCCGAGTTCGGCGAAATGGAACAGCACCTGCTCATTGATCGCAATCACGCCTGGGTGCCCACGATGGAAACGATGATGGCCGAACCAACCTTCTTTGCGGTGGGGGCGGGCCATCTGGGAGGCGAGGAAGGTCTGTTAAACCTGCTGGAAAAAGCAGGGTACACGGTGACGGCGGTGGCGCAATAACCGCGCGATTCAGTAGC
>JBASAY010000057.1:0-26962 GCA_049650865.1 Tunicatimonas sp. | reverse complement strand
ACCTCCCGGTATCGGTTGAGGTTCTCAACCAATCCTTTGATTTGCTACAAGAAGACGAATGCGTTGGCAGTGACCATCGGGGCATGCTGCGTGAAGTATTTTTGGTAGTGGACCAAATTCCGCGGGTGTACGCGCGGGTGACGGTTGCCAATCCCCATCCAGAATTGATTTCTCAGCTGGTGCTGCTGGGTAACCGTCCGTTGGGCAAAACCCTGTTGTACAATAATGCGGAAATTGTGCGGAGCGCTTTCACCTACCGCTACTACGCCTGCTTTGCGCTGGGCGAATCCAGGAGGCACCCTGATTTTCACCACGTTTCCCTGTGGGCCCGCCGGAGCGTGTTTACCTGGAAAGAAGCGCGCGTGACAGTCAGTGAGTTCTTCTCACCTACCATCAAAGAATACACGCTCACCCAGAATGTATCTTTCCGCTCAGCGTAAGGGTTCTTTTTCAAAATCCGAAGCATTCACCCAACCGGCTTTCAGATTTTCTCCGGCCATATAGCGCTCATAGAAACCTTGCGAAGCACTGTCTGCGTACTCGTAGGTTTCAAACACCGCCCCGTTGCCCAGCACCCGGGGGTCGCCCTGCTGTTTCAGATCAGTCAGCAGCCGCGTGCGCAACCGCTCTTTGATGCCCTGATGCTCGGTACTGTTGGCCAAGTTACTCACGCAAGCCGGGTCCCTGCTAATTTGATATAATTCTTCGCCGGGACGCTTGCCGAAGTTCATCTCCCAAAATTTTGGGTTTCCGTTTCTTCGTTGGTTCAGGATCACGGTTTTGGTGGCACTACCGTCGGTGTTTAGGTAACCGGTTTCGGGGTTTCCAGCGGGCCAGCGATCCGGAGCGAAGTTTTGTAGGTACAAGAAATCTCCGGTCACCACCCCCCGAATGGGATAGCCCGCGTCGTTGGGTCGCCCAATGTCGTGCCGCTCCTTGCCAATGAGCACCCGGTCGCGCTGGGCAAAGTCGGCAGTTGGGTCGTCGGCCCGCAGAATGTCGGTGAGGCTGAGGCCGGTAATCGGTTGCATGCCAGTTGAATCAGGCGAGATGTCGGCCACTTCCAGAAACGTAGGCGCAAAGTCAATAAAGCTCACCAAAGCATCTACGGTTGCCCCGGCCGCCGCGATTCCGTCTTTCCACATGATGGCCAGTGGCAGGTGGTTCGACAGTTCGTACGCCTGCCCCTTGATCCGCGGAAAGGGCATGCCGTTGTCGGCTGTCACCACCACCAGCGTATTGTCGAGTTCACCCCGTTCTTCCAGCAACGCCAGCATGCGTTGCAGATGCTGATCGAAGTACTCGATCTCGTAGGCGTAGTCCAGCATATCGGTGCGCACCGAGTCGCTATCGGGCCAAAAGGGCGGCACCGCATCAATGTCGCTGAGTTGCTTGTTCCCCTGCCGAATTCCCGAACCGTAGTCGTAACCGCGGTGCGGCTCGGTGGAGCCGTACCAGAAGCAGAAGGGCGCATCGGCGGGACGGGCGTCCAGGAAGTCGGAGAAGTTGGCCGCGTAATCGTTATCGGACATGGCGGTGGTGGGCGGCGTGGTTTTCTGCGTATTGAAGGGCGTGCCGGTTAGTTGCCGACGTTCGCCGTTTACCTGCCCCGGATTACCGGGAGCCCAGCCCTTGGCGGTGTAGCCTACGTGGTAGCCGTGGTCGGTCAGTGCTTCGGCGTAGGTGGTGAACTTGGCCGGAAAGTGGGGCCAGTGGTTGACGGCTTCTTCCAGTTGCCAGGAGTTGCGCCCGGTGAGGATGCAGGAGCGCGACGGCGCACACTTGGCGTTGGGCGTGTAGGCACGGGTGAACAGCAGCCCTTCGCGCGCTACCCGGTCGAAGCCCGGGGTGTTTACCCACGTACAGCCGTAGGCCCCCTGGTGCGGAAACGAGGCGTCGTCGGCAATGCAGAATAAAATATTAGGGCGGGGCAGTGTTGTCTGTTCTGTTTCGGTTGAATTAGTTGTTTGGCAAGCGCTTAAAGCACCGCTGAGCAGTAGGAGGATGAGTGGTCGCATGGCTAGGTTTTTGGAGTCTTCATTTCGGCCAGGGCAGTACGTTGGCTCGCTCGGCCCAGGCTTGCCACCGATCGGCCAGTGTTTGTACTAACTCAGGATATTCGGCAGCTAGGTTACTGGTTTCACTACGATCACGTTTCATATCGTATAACTCCCAGGGGCCGTCCCGTCCTTGGGCAACCAGTTTCCAGGGGCCGCGCCGCACGGCCCGGTTGCCTTCGTGCTCGAAGTACAGCGCTTCTCGGGCCAGGGTATCTTCGGCAAAGGCCGGTAGTAAACTTACCCCTTCCATCGGTTGGATGGCGTTTCCTCCGACGTTTTTTGGATATTCGGCTTGACCTACTGCAGCGCAGGTGGCCATGATATCGATCAGGTGGCCGGGACTGCGCCGCCATTCGCCGGTCGCCGCAATGCCCGCGGGCCAGTGAACCACCAGCGGGGTGGCGATGCCCCCTTCGTGTACGTAGTGCTTGTACAGCCGAAAGGGAGTGTTGGAAGCATTCGCCCAGGACCGGCCGTAGCTTTGGTAGGTGTCTTCCGGGCCGGGTAGCAGGTCGGGGCGGTTATTGCCTAGCACGACCGGTGCACCAGCAATAGTTTCTTCGGGAATAAACAGTTGCTTGCCCCAACCATCCGAAAGCTCTTCGGCACAACCGCCGTTGTCGGCCAAAAAGAAAATAAGCGTATTCTCCAGCTGGCCTCGATCTTCCAGGGCGCGCACAATCCGGCCAATGCCCTGATCCATTCGGTCGATCTGCGCGGCGTACACTTCCATCCGGCGGGCTTGCCAAGCTTTATCTTCCGCCTCAGTCCAGAGGGGTACTTGCTCATCGCTTTCGCTCAGCGGCCAATCGGCATCAATTACGTTCGTTTGCCGCATGCGCTCTAGTCGTTCCCGACGCAGGCTGTCCCACCCAATGTCGTAGCGCCCGGCGTAGCGAGCGATATCTTCGGGAAGCGCGTGCAGCGGCCAGTGGGGGGCGGTATAGGCAACGTAACCGAAGAACGGTGTGTCAGTCGCCACTTCCTGAAGAAAGGCCACGGCTTGGTCGGAGATCGCATCGGTGTAGTAAAAGCTGGTGTCCTGCAAATCGATGGGTGTGTTGCCGTCGGTGAGCGTCACCGGATCGTAATAACTGCCCGCCCCCAGAATGGTGCCGTAGAATTGGTCAAAGCCGCGCTGCCGGGGCCAGTTGTGGGTAGCAGTGCGTGAACTGTCGCCGGTCCAGTGCCCCATGTGCTTGGTCACGTGCCACTTGCCACTCATGAAGGTACGGTAGCCCGCCGGTTTAAGTACTTCAGCAATCGTCACGCTTTTTGGACTTAAGTCGCCCCGGTAGCCGTCGGTGCCGCGGTCGCTGGTCATCCGGCCGATGCCTGCCTGGTGGGGGTACAAGCCGGTGAGCAGACTGGCGCGGGTGGGGCAGCAGCGGGCGGTATTGTAAAACTGCGAGAAGCGCAAGCCGTTGGCCGCCAGACGGTTTAGGGTGGGCGTGCGAATCTCACTGCCGTAGCAACCAATGTCAGAGTAGCCCATGTCATCGGCCATGATGAGCAGGATATTGGGCCTGCGCTCGGCGAGAAGAGCAGTTTCCGTGGAAGGCTGGCTGCACGCCGAAACCAACTGGCCAACGGCAACCATCAACATTAAAACATTGCGTAACGACACGGTAAATTGGTGGTTAGGTAAAAGCTTGAAAACGTAAGGTAACAAAAAACGCCGTTCCGCTTTAGGGGCTGTCCCCCACCTTGTCTTTAAGACTGAAAACATTGGTAACCCAACAAACGTTTTTCGCTCAGGTTATGTATCCATACCACGTAAAGCCATTTCCCCACCATTATGGACACTGAACTACTGGCGGTTGCTCCGCCCGAAACATCATCAGCAGAGGCGCTACAAGAACAATATACGGCCGTACGCCGACAGTCGGCCCGCCTGTGCGAACCGCTAAAAATCGAGGACTACGTGGTACAACCCACCGAAGACGTGAGTCCGCCCAAGTGGCACCTGGCCCATACCACCTGGTTTTTTGAGCAGTTTGTGCTGCTGAAATTTGATGCTAACTACCGGGTGTACGACGAGCAGTTTAGCTATATCTTCAACAGCTACTACGAGAGCAAGGGCGAAAAAATGCTGCGCCTACACCGGGGCAACATGACACGCCCCTCCACCGAAGAGGTATACCGCTACCGCGATTACGTGGACGAGCGTATGCACGCGCTGATTGGTAAGTTAGAGCAGTCGGACGATGAGGAAGCTCGTTCACTGATCGTTCTGGGATTGCACCACGAACAGCAGCACCAGGAGTTGCTACTCACCGATATTAAATTTATTCTGGGCAACAATCCGTTGTTTCCGGTGTACCGCAAGCAGTCGGTGGCCCGCCCCACCGTTAGCACGCCCCCCGGCGAGGCGTTTGTGGAAATTTCGGCCGGACTCCACCGGGTGGGCTACCAGGGAGATGACTTCCACTTCGATAACGAAGAAGGAGAGCACCAGGTCTACTTGCCCAGCTTCCGCCTTTTGAACCGATTGGTGACCAACGCGGAGTATCTGGCCTTTATGGACGACGGCGGCTACGAAAACTACGACCTGTGGCTGGCCGAAGGCTGGGCCTGGATCAACGAAAATAAGATCACCGCCCCCGCCTACTGGCACCGTATCGATAGTGAGTGGCACCACTACACCCTGCACGGTTTGCAAGCGGTGGATCGACAAGCTCCGGTGACGCACGTGAGCTACTTTGAGGCCGAAGCTTACGCCCGCTGGCGGGGTATGCGTCTGCCGACCGAGTTTGAGTGGGAAGTGGCCTGCCGCACCTCGGGCTACGATCAGGATTTTCACCGCCTGGCTCCGGCCAACCTGGTGGAGAGCGAACTGTATCAGCCTACTCCCCTACAAATTGCGGGAACCGATTTGATAGCTGCCCAGATGGTGGGCGACGTTTGGGAGTGGACGCAGAGCGCCTACCTGCCCTACCCCTATTACCGGCGAGAGCGCGGCGCACTAGGTGAGTACAACGGCAAGTTTATGGTGAACCAAATGGTGCTGCGCGGCGGTTCGTGCGCTACTCCCGAAAGTCATATGCGCATCACCTACCGAAATTTTTTCCAGACCGACAAACGCTGGCAGTTTACCGGCTTTCGGCTGGCCGACTATCTGTAACCGGAATTTTTACGCCCTTAACCAGTCCTACTGTGAACAATGCTGATAACAACGTGCTTGCTGAAAAGATAGATCAAGCTTTTGCTGCCGATGTGCACGAAGGGTTAACCGCCGATGCGAAGTTTTTACCTTCGAAATACCTGTACGATCAGCACGGTGATGCGATCTTTCAGGAGATTATGGCGATGGATGCCTACTATCCCACGCGGGCCGAGCACGAAATCTTTCGCACCCACAAGGAAGACCTGCTCAACTACTTTGGGGAAGGTGGTAAAAGGTTTCAGCTCATTGAGTTCGGCGCGGGCGATGGCACCAAGACCAAGGTGTTGCTACAGTACTTCTGGGAGCAATCGTCGGGGCTCACCTACGTGCCGATCGACATTTCGGCGCATATCATCCATGAACTTACCAAAGACCTAAAAGAAAACTTACCAGGACTTAAGGTACAGGGGATATGCGATGATTACTTCCGAGCGTTCGATCAGTTAGCCGATACTAAAGACGAAGGGGTCAGAAAAGTGGTGCTGTTTCTGGGAGCGAACATTGGCAATTTTGATGCATCCGAAAGTGTCGCTTTTCTGAAAAAAATAGCGCAGCAACTGTCACCCGACGATCGGTTGATGATCGGCTTTGATCTGAAGAAGGACCCGCAGCGCATTTTAGACGCTTACTTTGATGCGGGCGGCGTTACCAAAGCGTTTAAGCTTAACTTATTGCAACGCATCAACCGAGAGTTGGGCGGCAATTTTAACGTGAACGCCTTTCGGTACTTTCCTATCTATCATCCAGCCGAAGGCAGTATTCTGAGCTATTTGGTAAGCACCGAGGACCAAGAAGTGACTATCGACGCGTTAGATCAGACGGTTCACTTCGATGCCTGGGAAACTATTTACATGGAGCGTTCGCAAAAGTACAGTGAGCGAGATATCGCGCAGTTGGCCGAAAAAACCGGTTTTCGGGTGGTGCGTAATTTCTTTGATAGTAAGCGCTTGTTTACAGATTCGTTGTGGGCGCTACAATGAACTACGATTAACAACATAGTAAATGGCCCTTTTCAGTATAGGAAGCAACCTTCGAGTAGAAGTCATCAAAGAACATCCGTTCAGTTTAGAAAAGGAAATTCAGTCGATTACTGAGGAGAATCTGAAGACGGTATTTGGGCTTCACTTTGTTAAGTCTGAGTTTAGTTTGAACAATTTTCGGATAGATACTTTGGCGTATGATGAAGAGGCTGGGACATTTGTCATCATAGAGTATAAGCGAGATAAAAATTTTAGCGTAATTGATCAAGGTTATGCATACTTATCCTTAATGCTAAATAATAAGGCTGACTTCATTCTAGAATATAACGAGAGTTCAGAAGGTAGGCTAAGAAGAAATGACATTGATTGGTCTCAGTCTAGAGTAATTTTTGTTTCACCTTCGTTTACCACCTATCAAAGGGAAGCTATTAACTTCAAAGACCTACCCATTGAGCTTTGGGAAGTTAAACGCTATAGCAACCAGACCATCAGTTATAATCATGTGAGAACCGCTGGTGCTCAAGAAAGCATCAAAACAATAAGTCGGCAGGATGAGACTGTTGAAAAAGTAACTAAAGAAATTAAAGTATACACTGAAGAAGAGCATCTAGCCATAGCTACCGAAGCCGTAAAAGAACTTTATGAAATCCTAAAAAATTCTATACTAGACTTAGGCGATTTGGAGGTAAGGCCTAGGAAGAAGCATATTGGCTTTGTTTCTGGATCAAACGTAGTTGACCTTAGTGTGCAGAAGAACGCGCTGAAATTGTGGCTAAATCTAAAGCAGGGTGAATTGAAGGATCCTTTACAACTTGCCCGAGATGTCTCCTCCATTGGGCACTGGGGAAATGGCGACTATGAGTTAGCTATCCGTACCGATGAGGAACTAAATTACGTTCTAGGCTTAGTCAAGCAGTCGCTAGAGAAGAACAAGAAGTAACTTGATAAAACCGGTCTAGTCTCGATGCAGATAATTGAGATTGCTTCGGCTGAGTTTAGTCTTTTGCTCTTAAGCGCCCAAACGATGGTAAGCTGATTTGGTTTCTTCTACGCCGCTTGCTTTAGCCTCGCAATCGCGTCTTCGAATAACCAGCATTCAGCCTCGCATGGAGTGCCACTCAGAAAGTCACCTAAAGCCTAATCCCCAAAACCCCTAGCCGCTCCCACAAATCATCTAATCCCCAAAACCCCTAGCCACCCAAAAATTCATCCCATGCAAATCCGCCCCCGCCGCAACCGTAAATCTCCCGTCATCCGCCGCTTAGTAGAAGAAACCCGCGTAACGGTAGATGATTTGATTTTGCCCTTGTTTTTAGTGCCCGGTGATAATCAACTGATTCCGATCGACTCCATGCCCGGTATTTTCCGGTACAGCATTAACCGCGTGCTGGATGAGATTGCTACTTGCTACGACCTGGGCGTCCGGACCTTTGCGCCCTTCCCCGCCCTGCCCGACGCGGTGAAAGATGCGCAGGCCACCGAAAGTGCCAATTCCGACGGGTTATTTCCCACCGCCATTCGCACCATCAAGGCGCAGTTTCCCGACGTGTGCCTGGTCACCGACGTGGCCATGGACCCCTACAGCTCCGACGGCCACGACGGACTGGTGCGTGATGGGCAGATTTTGAACGATGAATCCTTAGAAATTCTGGGAAAAATGGCGCTGGCGCAGGCCGAGGCTGGAGCGGATATCATCGCGCCTTCCGACATGATGGACGGCCGGGTAGGCCACATCCGGCGCACGCTCGACGCGCACGGCTTCTCAGAAGTAGGCATTATGGCCTACACCGCCAAGTACGCCAGCGCCTTTTACGGTCCGTTCCGCGATGCGCTGGATTCCGCCCCCAAGTCGGGCGACAAGAAGACCTATCAGATGAACCCAGCCAATAGGCGCGAGGCGCTGATCGAAGCAGATTTGGACGTAGAAGAGGGAGCGGACATCCTAATGGTGAAACCAGCTATTCCGTACCTTGATGTGGTGCGCTTGCTCAAGGAGAACTACGCCCAGCCTATCGCCGCTTACCACGTAAGCGGCGAGTACGCAATGGTGAAGGCCGCCGCCGACCGCGGTTGGATCAATGAAGAACAGGCTATGCTGGAAAGTCTGCTGAGCATCAAGCGGGCCGGGGCGGATATCATTTTAACGTACTTTGCCAAGGCGTTTGCGCAACGATTTGCCGCGGAATAATTTTTACGGTAACCCCCGCCATTTGGTAAAGAGTCAATCCAATGGCTCCACGCGGCTATAACGCTAACGCTCATTCGCCTCAACTCCGCAGGTAGCATGATTCTATTCAATCTTAGCTTGTTTACGCCCTAATCTAACTCCTAAGCATTAGCGGATAAGTGCCACAATTATACGTTATCACCTACTTTATTGTAAAAACTACGCCTATTGCTTGGATCAAGAAGAACAGTTTCTTAATTGCATTTTCAACACTTACCAATTTTTTACTTATTTCTAAGTTATGAGAACTGTTTTTACGATTTTATCACTTTTTCTGATCTGTCACGTCACCTTTGCTACGGACTACTATATGGCTACGGATGGTAGCGATAGTAATTCGGGAACCCAGGCTTCACCTTTTGCTACAATGAGCAAATTTAATAGTGTAGCCCAACCGGGCGACGTGCTCTACGTACGGGGGGGAGTGTATTATCCGGGAGAGACGATTTTAACAAAATCGGGCACCGTTGGCAATCCGATAACAATTCGTAATTACCCTGATGAGGTACCCATCATTGACGGGCAATGGTACGAAGGCTGGCCAGGGGGGTTTCGTACAAACGGTATAGTCCTGGAAGACGGTGTCTATTCTGGGGTAAGGGGGCCTAAACACCACTGGGTCTTTGATGGATTGGTATTACGTAATTGGAAGGTAGGTGGGCTCTACTTCGGCGATGTGTTCGGACGTGATCGTATTAACGCAAGGTATAGTGTAACCAAAGGAAACTATGATATTCGCATCCGCTATCGCTCCAATGATGACTATAATGCTCGCCTAAGTATAAATTTTGACGACTACTTTGATACCTATGACTTTCCGAATACGGGGGGCAGTTGGAGCATTAAGACCATCAGTAGTCAATATTTTAATAATGATGGAACACAACCCGGCAACTCGAACAGTATACGTTTAGAAAGGGGGAACGGCGATATGGACATTGATTGGATCGAAGTAGTACCAAGTGATGGGAGTAGTGCTACGCGTGTTCAAGCTGAAGATGGCGAATTAAGCGGAATGGAGTACAGTTCCGGTAGCAGCAATGGCGTCACCTACGTTAGTTTGAATAGTAACGGGCGCTCGCCCAGTTACATCTCCGTGCACGATATTGAGGTGCGCAACTGCATCGTAGACGAGTGCGGGCAGCTAGGTATCCGGGTTACCCACGGTCGCGATGTTACCATTAAGAACTCCATCTTTTCTCGTACTGGCTGGGACATTAGAACAGGCTCATGGTCGAGCAACATCAACTTTATTGAAAACGATGGGGAAAATATCTTAGTAGAAAACTGTGTTGCCTTCCATGGTATAGATGTTTCGTGCCCAGTGAGAGATAGTGATGGAAATTGTCAGGGCACCGATGGTAATGGTCTTATCGTTGACACCCACGGTTGGACGAAAGGACAATTTAATCCCAAGGTAACGGTTAAGAACAGTTTGTTCTTTAAAAACGGTGGGGCCGGAGTAGCCTGGACTAACACCAACGACGTCAGTATGATCAATAACACTTTATACGAGAATGGCCGTGCTCCTAACTACGTTCACGGTAAGCGAGGCATTGTACTTTTTAATGCCTCAAAACGGGCAGTGCTTCGCAACAATATTGTTGTGGAGTCTTCTGGCGTAGGCCTTAAAGTGACTGGTAATGATCAGGAAGACGAGCTAGTTAGTCCTGTATTTGACAACAACTTAATTGCTGGCCAGGATGGCTATCAAAACCCTCAGCTGATCGATCCTAGCAACTACAACTTTAAACTTAAAAGTAGTTCTCCCGCAATCAACGCAGGCTCAACCAACGGTAGTGTACCCAGTGAAGGTATTGGTCTTGATCCGGGAGTATTTAAAGGTGAGAGCAGTTCTCGAGTATCGTGGTATGATACCGCCCCCGACCTGGATTTCATCAGAAACAAGGGTGGGTTGGCCAACTGCTTTGCCCCTGTAAGCCGCTCGGGCGATCCCGATATTGGGGCTTACGAATTCGGCGGCACAATTGCTCCCCCGCCGCCACCGCCGCCCAGCAGCAGCGGAGATGTGGTGGTACAGGCCAGAGTGAGCTACGGTTCGACGGGTATACTTGAGCTGCGCGTTGACGACAACCCGGTACAGACTTGGACGGTCAACAACACCAATTACCAGACCTACAGTTACGATGGTTCGGTGAGTGGCAACGTTAAGCTTTTCTTTAGAGATGAAAATAGTTCTGACGTGCAAGTAGACTATCTGAGGGTAGATGGCACTACCTACCAGGCCGAAGCGCAAGCGGTGAACATCTCGGTGTGGCAGAACGGGAGCTGCGGGGGTAGCAACAGTGAGCTAATGCACTGCCGGGGTTACATCGACTTTGGTATGATTGGTAGTGACGATGATAACGATGACGATGCGCCAGGCACGCCCGTGACTATGAAGGTACAAGCTGAAGATGGTTCGGTGAGTGGCACCGGGGTGTCAGTACAATCAGGACAAACGGGTTACGAAGGCAGCGGTTACGTAGGCAATTTCACCACCAATGGTGATCAGGTGAGCGTTACCTTCCAAAATGTGGTAGCGGGTAATTATACGGTGAACGTACGCTACCAGACCTGGAGTAGCCAACAGAACTACCTGATCGTAAACGGTAGCCAAACCGACGAATCTTGGTCGGCAACTGGTTCCTCCTGGAGCACCCGTTCGTTTAACAAGAACCTGCAGAGTGGCACTAACACCATTGCTATCAGGAAGAACTACGGCTACATGAACGTGGACTACATTGAGATTACCCCTACTAGCAATGCTCGTACGGCATCCGTAGCTACCAAAGCGTTGCCTGATTCTGAGTTTTCGGAAAGGCTTACCCTGTATCCTAACCCCGCGACGGGCACCTTCTACGTATCGTTTGCCGAACAGGGGGCCGCCGACGTTGCTGTTTTCAATCTGGTGACCGGGCAGTTGCTACACCAGGGCCGTTACCTGGCCAATTCGCCGATCCGTTTGGATGCTACTCAGGGCGCTTACCTGGTACGAAGCACCGTGCAGGGCACTACCTACCGCCATCGGCTTCTCGTTCGGTAATTCTTTCGCACCTATTTTGTGGGGCAGAACGCATTATCGTTCTGCCCTTTTTTATGTCCTTCGGGTACTCTTTATCAGTTTTACTTTCTGCCTGCTTATCATCACCCATTTGATTTTTTTAGCCGATAGGGTTCCGCCCAATTGTGCTTCTACTCTCCTTCCCTACTTGGCCTAACCTGCTCGGCGCATGCTTCCAATTGTTGAGCTATAACCTAATCGACTAAAAAAGCAGCTCCTCCGCTCCTTTTATAAAAAAAACCTAACTTGCCCCCGCAAACCACCCCTTTCGCATGGCCGAACTGACGACCGTACAAACCGCCCGCGACCTGGGCTTGCTCGAAGACGAGTATACGAAGATCAATGAAATCCTGGGCCGTACGCCCAACTTCACCGAGCTGAGCATCTTTTCGGTGATGTGGTCCGAGCACTGCTCCTACAAAAACTCGATCACTTGGCTCAAAAAACTTCCCCGCGACTCGGACCGCATGCTGGCCAAGGCAGGCGAGGAAAATGCCGGTCTGGTAGATATTGGCGACGGCCTGGCCTGTAGTTTCAAGATTGAGTCGCACAACCATCCCTCAGCTATTGAGCCTTACCAGGGAGCGGCCACCGGCGTAGGCGGCATCAACCGCGATATCTTCACCATGGGCGCCCGCCCGATTGCTCAGTTAAATTCGCTGCGCTTCGGCGATCTGAAGAATGAGAAAACCCAATGGCTGCTGCGCGGCGTAGTAAAGGGCATCGGCGACTACGGCAACGCCTTCGGGGTGCCTACGGTCGGTGGTGAGCTATTCTTTGACCCGTGCTACCAAGTGAACCCGCTGGTCAACGCTTTTTCGGCGGGCATTGTGGAAACCGGCAAAACCGCTAGCGCTACTTCTTACGGAGTGGGCAACCCGGTGTTTATCGTGGGCTCAGCCACCGGCAAGGATGGCATTCACGGCGCCGCTTTTGCCTCTAAGAACATCAGTGATAGTTCAGTGGATGATTTGCCTGCCGTGCAGGTGGGCGACCCGTTTCAGGAGAAGTTACTGCTGGAAGCCAGTTTGGAAGTCATAGCGTCGGGTAGCGTGATCGGCATTCAGGACATGGGCGCGGCGGGGATTATCTGCTCCACCTCCGAGATGAGCGCCAAGGGTGAGCACGGTATGGATATTTGGCTGGATAAAGTGCCGCTGCGCCAACCTAACATGCAGCCCTTTGAGATATTATTATCCGAGTCGCAGGAGCGCATGCTGGTGGTGGTAGAAAAGGGGAAAGAACACGAAATCCAGCAGATATTTACCAAGTGGGACCTTAACTGCGCCCAAATTGGACAAGTAACCGATACCAAGAGACTAAAATTCTACCAGCACGACGAGCTGGTGGCCGACGTGCCCGCCCACGACCTGGTGCTGGGCGGCGGGGCTCCGGTTTACGAGCGGGAGTACCAGGAACCCGCCTATTTTCAGGAGTTTAAGAAGTTCTCGATTGATGAGGTGCCCGAACCTACTGACTACGCCGAGGTGGCGCGCTTCCTGCTAGGGCATCCCAACATTGCCTCCCGAGCCTGGGTCGCCGAGCAGTACGACTCCATGATTGGCACCAACACCACCACCACCAACGCTCCGGCCGACGCCGCCGTGGTGCGCATCAAAGGCACCACCAAGGCCATTGCGGTCACCGTCGACTGCAACGCCCGCTACGTGCACGCCGACCCGCAGCAGGGGTGCGCCATTGCCGTGGCCGAAGCCGCGCGCAACGTCGTCTGCGCCGGGGGCGAACCGGTGGCGGTGACCAACTGCCTAAACTTCGGCAATCCCTACGACCCAGAGGTGTACTGGCAGTTTGTACTGGCCATTCAGGGGATGAAGCAAGCCTGCGAGCGCTTCGGCACGCCGGTCACCGGGGGCAACGTAAGCTTCTACAACCAGTCCGACGACGGCGGAGCGGTGTTCCCCACCCCCGTGATTGGCATGCTCGGCTTGCTGGAAGATTATCGCAACAAAATGACGCTTTCGTTTCGGTCGGAAGGCGACCTTATCTACCTGCTCGGAAAGTCAGTAGACGATGTTGCTTGCTCAGAATACTTGTACAGCTACCACGGCAAGAAGGAGTCCCCCGCCCCATACTTTGACCTAGAGGAAGAATTTTTGCTACAGCAGACGATCGCCAAGCTTATCACTAAGGGGTATGTAAACGCCGTGCACGATGTCTCGGAGGGCGGATTGTTTATCTCACTCGCTGAATCGGCCATGTCAGCTGGGTTAGGCTTCACCATCCGGTGTCCGAAGGACATTCGAAGAGATGCCTTTTTGTTTGGTGAAGCGCAGGGGCGGGCGGTGGTGGGCGTATCGCCGACTGAAAAAGAATCTTTGGAAGCGTATTTAACGAGCAGCAAATTACCTTACGCCTTACTGGGAGAAGTTGGCGGCGACGCTCTATGTGTAGATGGAACCGAGCTGCTATCGCTAAACGAAGTCAATCATGTATATTCTAGTACACTGGCGCATTATTTGAAGTAAATTCTTCTTTTTTATCGCTCAACGTTGTTCCTTTTTAAAAGATAAGCATGGATAACAAATCAAGAAGTAGTTAAAGCGGCAAAGTTTCTGACAACACTAACCAATTGCATGCTTAAGTACCATTTTAAAAGAATAATACAATTAATAATTTGTATAGTTTCATATTACTTTAATTTATTGTACATTTGTTCTCACCCTGACTTGCACAGCAAGCATTTGCCTTATTGATTGACTATGACTAAAATAAGAATTAGAAAGTTGAGCCCCTCGTTCACTATCATCTGGGTGCTTTTCTTGGTGTGGACCTCCTCTTGTTACTCCCGCAAAGAACTAATCTACCTAAAAGACCCAACTTTCTCTAGCGAGTACCCTACGCAAATAAAGAACCGACGTCCGCTGTATAGAATACAAGCCAACGACGTTTTACACGTGAATATACAGAACCCTGACGTTGAAACCGCTCAGTACTTTAGCTACGGTGGTAATCAGAACATGCAGATGCTCGGCAACCCGTCGGCATTATTTGTTACCGGTTACCCGGTAAGTGAGGATGGATCCATTAGTATTCCCCTTATTGGTAACGTTAAAGTAGTAGACCTCACCGTCGACGAGGCTAAAGTATTAATTCAGCAAGAAGTTGGTAAGTATCTGAAAAACTCTTCCGTCGATCTAAAGCTTATTAGTTTTAAAATTTCGGTGATGGGCGAGGTAAACAACCCAGGCTATTACTATATCTACAATGGCCAGGCCACCGTGCTGGAAGGTATCAGCTTGGCAGGAGACTTAACAGACTTTGGAAATAGAAGTAATATAAAGCTGATTCGTCAAAACGATGATGGAGTCGAGGTCATCCTCCTGGACTTAGCAGAATCGGATATTATGAAATCTAAGTACTACTACCTCCTCCCCAATGACGTTATTTACGTTGAACCTAGTGAGCGGCAAATAAACAGAGAAAACCTTGCTCCTCTGGGTGTGCTTTTCGGAGCGGTAACTGCTATAGGTGTAGTGGCAAGATTAATCATTGACTTTCAATAGCAATCGAGTATCGTATGAAAGATTATAAGGACAATCAAGAAGATAATATTGACATTGCAGCCATTGTCGAGAAGGCTAAGGCGCACTGGTATTACTTCGCAATTAGTTTACTGGTTTTTTTAACGGTTGCTTACGTATACAACCGCTACACCCAGCCGAACTACGAAGTATCCGCAACCATATTATTCGACAATATTAAGGCAGGATCTACTGATGTAGACGTGCTCATGGAAGGTGAAAACGCTAATTTCCGCAAACCGGAAAATACACTTTCGGTCGAGAACGAGATCAGCATCATAAAGACGGATAACCTAATCCGGCAGGTAATTCAGCAACTCGACTACAACGTTACTTATTACAAGACCGAGAAGTTCTGGCCTAACTTTATTGAAACTAGCTGGCTAAAAGAAGTACATGATGGATTACCGTTCCGCGTAGTAGTAGACTCTGCAGCTAATCAGCTTATTAACGTTCCGATCAAGGTTGAAATACTATCAGCCAGCCGGGTTCGCCTTACCGCAAATGCTGACGAGGCTGCGCTCTTTAATTTCGCCAAAAACACGACCATCAAGCGGGTAGAGAATATCGAGTTCGACCAAACCATTACGGTAGGCGAACCTTTTGCTAGCAACCTTCTCAACATCACCTTGGTAGCGAACGAAACTTCAGAAGACCTGTCTGGTTCTAATGTATTTTTTGAGATCAAGAGCGACAATTCGCTAACTCGCAGTTGGAACTCTTCCTTATTGGTAGAGGGGATTGAAGGAGCTACCGAAGGCTCTCGTGTGTTTAATTTAAAGGTTGAAACCAATGTTCCCGTAAAAGGTAAGGCGTTCGTCGACCAGCTTATTGAAGTGTACCGAGACCGAAATCTAGGCAGAAAGGACAGCCAAGGGCAAACATCAGTAGATTTTCTAGATGATAAAATCGCTGTCGTTGCCGACTCGCTTACCTACGCCGAACAAGCGCTGCAGTCTTTTAAGTCGGAAAGTAACTTTATGGACTTAGGTGCCGCCCAAAGTTCAGTGTACAGCAACCTCGGCGAGCTTGACCGACAAAAAGCTGGCATCGAGGATCAACTTAACTACTACCGCAGCACCCTGGGTAACCTAAAAGACGTTGACAATGCCGGTAAGATTGTGGTTCCTTCTACTTACGGTATCGATAATCAACTGTTAAACCGTTTGGTAGAGCAGTATCTGGAGGTTACCTCGCGGCTTCGCTCACTTCGCTACAACGCTAGCGACCAAAACCCGCTGGTTCTGCAACTAGAGGCGCAGGCAAATGACCTTCAGGGAGCCATTGCTCAGAGTTTGAACAGTTCGGTACGGACGCTCACCAGCCAGTTGGCAGCTATTAATCAGAGAGTTGGAAAAATTAATTACAATCTGTCCGAGCTACCAGGCAACGAGCGTAGGCTGGCCATCTTAGAGCGTAACCGCGATTTTTATGACGAACGCTACAAATTTCTAACGCAAAAGCGTACTGCGGCTCAGCTAGCAATGGACAGTAACACACCCGATTTTGAGGTGATTGAGGAGAGCAGCGTTTCAGATAATCCCGTTTGGCCCAACACCAATTTGATCTATTCGCTAGCGATAGCACTAGGGTTAGCGCTGCCCATCGGCTTGATATTTCTAAAAGACCAAGCTAGCGATAGCGTAACCGACAAGCACGAACTCGAAAGCAGAACCAAAGCACCGCTTATCGGGATGATCGCCAACGGGCCTAAAGATGCGAAGCTGGTAAACCTGCAGTATCCTAATACGGGGATTACCGAATCGTTTAAGTTTGCCCGCGTAAACCTGCAGTATTTTCACGGTGGCGACGAAAAGGTTATTGGTGTCACTTCTTCGGTGAGCGGTGAAGGCAAAACGTTTTGTTCGGTAAACCTGAGCGCTTCTTTTGCTGAGTCGGGCAAGAAAACTTTACTTATCTGCGGCGACCTGCGGCAACCGCGGATTCTGGAGTATATCAACGTGCGCTCGGTAGGTTTGGCCGACTACTTTAGCGGTGATGTTTCGCTGGATACCATCTTGCAGTCTACCATTGTCACTAACATGGATGTGATTGCCCCGGGTAAACCAATCAATGATCCTATTCGCCTCTTTGAAAGCCAGGACATGGATGTATTGATGAGCGAGCTGAAAGAAAGGTACGATACCATCATCATCGAGACTCCCCCTATTGGTTACGTAGCCGATTACTTTGTACTGCTAAAGTACATTGACGTTAATCTGTTTGTGGTTAGGTACAATTACACGAAGAAGAATATTTTAGACGGGATCAATGATCTTTACAAAAAGCACAAAATCAAGAACCTGAATATTCTCTTTAATGACGTTAAGAGCAGTAACAGTTCTTACTACGGCTATATCAATGAGTCTAGCGCTAACGGTTATTACAGCAAGACACCTAATAAGGGTTTACTATCCAATTTTAAAAAGAACTAAGCCCCTCACTGCTCATTCCTAGCTGTCCATTTTTTAGAACAGCCGTACTACCTGACTACGGGAGATAAGTTGCTCCCGTAGTGGTATTACACTTTTTCAGCGCCATAATACTCAACTCCTAGCCGTAGTGTGTAACGTTTGGCAAACCTGCTAGCATGAATTCTGCTCTAAAGAATATACTTAGTCTTTTCTCTGCCAACATTCTGGTGAAAGGCCTGGGTATATTTTCCGTAATGATCCTCATCCGGTTTCTCACTAAAGAGGAACTAGCTCTCCTTCCCAATTATGCGGTAGTTACGGGCTTGGCGCTAACGATATCAAGCTTTGGTTTGCTTCCTACCCTCATCAGAGAAATTCCTTTTCTGTTGCAGGAGAAGCAGTTTGATCAGGCAAGGTCTATGGTGATTACCAGCCTTTGGGTCATACTGCCTATCCTTGTTGTAGTTTCCATTGTTTCCTACGCGTATTCTGAAGAACTAGCTACTTACTTACTGGGAACAGAGGCTTACGCATTACACTTCAAGATAATGGCGGTTAGTTTTGTGTTTAGCGGGGTTCGGCAGTTCTTCGACTACAGCTACTGGGCCTACGACATGTTTAAGGAGCAGTCGCGTTTACTAGTTATTGAAGGCGTTATAAAGGTGGTGTTCAATATTGTGGGGGTAGTCTTTTTCGGAGCGTTAGGTTTAGTAGTTTCACTGGCGCTTACTAGTTTAATTAGTTGTTTGGTGTCCATTTACTACTTCCGGCAAACTCTTTTTGTGGGTAGTTACCAAACCGTTAGCCTAAAGCATCTACTTAGCAAGTCGGCGCCCTTTTACTTGGAAGGGTATTTGATGTACTTCAGAACCCAGGGCGACCAACTTTTTGTTACTACTTTCTTAGGAGCAGAACAACTGGCGGTCTACTTCGTGGCAAAAAAGCTGTACGACATATTACAAATATTTACTAAACCTTTAGACAAGGTGTTTACCAATGCTTTAGCCAAACTGCAGGGGAACTTAGGTAAGTTCAACCAGCAGCTTAGCGAAATATTCACCATCAATAGCTTCATTTTCGTCCCCTTTATTGCGCTTTGTACGGGTCTTACCCCGCTGTTTATTGAGGTTATTGCGGGTAGCGAATACGCTGAGGCTGTTCCGGCTTCGTTGTTACTTACTGCAACCCTGCTGGTGTACTTCTTCTATGCCTCCACGTTCGGCAGGGCTATATTTTTGCTTAGGCCCTCTACCAGTCGTTTCAAACTAACGGTAGTAGAATCGGTGAGCTTAGCGATATTTTCATTGTTGTTAGTGAACAAGTTAGCTGTAGAAGGCATCGCGTTGGCTCGGCTTCTGACGGTAATCGTTACCGGCTTATACAGCTACTTTTATATGAAGCGCGACGTTAAACTCAACGTAGAGCGAAAGCCGGTTCTGCTGGTACTTGTCATCAGCGCGGTAATGACCTTCGGACTGCTCTATACCCAAAGTTATTCAACCAACTTCGCCTTGGTAGCAGCGGCCCTGCTCCTAGCACTTGCTGCTTTCGTCGTGGCGATACACTATACCGTCTCAGATAAATACTACGCATTTATTAACCGCCTGTTACCGGTTAAAATAGCCGACCCTTTACGTCTTATTCAAACTAAGTTTTCAGCTAAAAAGAAAGTGTAAAATGGTTTATATTGTACTAGGTATGCATAAGTCGGGCACCACCATGTTGTCCGAAATACTGCACAAGTCGGGAATTAACATGGGTGACTTTGACGAATCGATTAACTACTACGAGGGTCAGAAGTACGAACGAGAAGACATCAGCCATGCCATTTGGGATGTATTAGACTGTCGCGACTTACATAGTTTGGATACCTTCCCGCCCTTTAATGAGGCCGTTGTGGAGCGGGAGTTACCTACTCTTGTTTCGTTAGTCGACAAGTACAACGGTGAATACGCTTCGTGGGGATTTAAGGAGCCTCGCTCTTTGTTTGTGTACGAAAAGATCAAGCCGAGTTTGGGCAACCATAAGGTTATCTGCGTATACCGAAACCTAAAGGATGTGGTGTTGCACTATCTACAGTTTGCGGGCACCGACTTTAAAAGTGCCTTCAAAGTGATTAGGGCCTGGAAACTATACAACGAAGAGATGCTGCGGGTGATCCGGCATAATGAGGAAAATACCGAACTGATGCTTTGTAACTACGGTAGCTTCGTAGCCGAACCAAACAGCGTTGATGTGCTCTCTACTTTTGTGGGGCAAAAACTAGTCGATGTGCGCAAGCCCCGAACCAGGAAAAGAAAGAAGACCTTGCACCGAGTTCATCAATTGTTGACCAAAGCGATTCTGTTCTTTAACTTTTATGACTGGAAGTCGGTGGACCGCGACATCAAGCAGATGAAAAGAAAGGTAGCAACTAGAGCATAATCATAAATTAATCTTATGCAGCCAACGCTTTCCCCTCAGATTGAGGATCAGCCGACCGAGTTGGAGCGCCGTACGGAAAACCGTCGTTTTCAGTACTGGGTGGTGCTTTTTGCTTACGTAACCACCTTTTCGGCGATCTACTACGACCTCTCTATCTCAGTGCGCTTTGCCGTAGCAGCACTTTTAATTATTCTACAGTTTTTCTCCTTTCACTCGGCCCTGATCATTCTATTTCTGGCGTTGTTTATGCCGTTTACGGCCGATCTGTTGGGTGAAGGGGTACTGCGGTTTCATCGTTTGGCGTTGATTCCCTTTGCCTTTCATGCGTTTCGGGCGCGCTCGGTTCGTAAATTTCCGGCCAATCGTCAGGTCCTGTTCCTTATTCTGCTTTCACTCGTTGTTATCAAAATCACCGCCGATCTGCAGGTAATCTATCAGATATCAAAAGATCCAACGCACAACGACTATAGCAAGGGTTTGCTAAATTACATGGCGGAGTACTTTGATATTTCAGTCGTCTTGTTTCTGCTCTATACCCTTTTTACAAAGTTTGAAACACGCGACATTCACTACTTTTTCAAGAGTGCGTTGTGGGCGGTTACGCTTCAGGGGATAACTATTATTTATATTGCTGCCACCAACTTTAACGACGTGTTGTTGCAAACCCGGGGAAGTCGTATTCTCTGGGATAGCCCCTTGTTCCGCCATAAGCAGTACTGGGGCCCGCTCTTCTGTATTGTTTTCCTCATCCACTTTATTACCTACTTCAATGCCCGTCGGAAAAATCTGTCGCAGTTGTTTCCTATCATGATCACCCTGATCACTCTGTTCGTTTCGTTGTCGCGGACGGCCTATCTTGGGGTACTGATCGGAATCGGGGTATTTGCCGTTCGTAGCAAGAACCTAAAGAAGCTTGTCTATATTTTTGGTATCACCCTGCTGCTGCTACCTATTGCCCTTCAGATTGACTTTGTGAACGACCGAATCGAGAGTATGACAGCGGCCGACGATGTTGGCGAATTTCAGGATCAATCGGCTGGTCACTTTTCCGATGCTGCTCTTGAGCAATACGCCAACAATTTCACCTTTGTCCCCCAAATATTTTATGTGCCTTGGGAGTTTAACTATTCGGAAGGATTCTGGAACGGATTATTGCATCAGTCGGGCATTATCGGGCTATTCTTAGTTCTTCTGGTATTTTGGCGCCTGTTCCGACGGTTGAATTTCCTCTATCGCAACGGTGATTCGCCTACCCGCACGTTTGCTATCATCGGCATCACCCTTATTCCCCTCTTTATCGTCATTAATCTAATTAACCGCAATGGCTTTTTTATGGATTATTACGGTGATATTACGAACTACGGTATCCTACTAACAATCATCTATTTGTACGCTGAGCTTATGTTTAAGGAGAATACGGAAGCACCCCACGCCCAATGAGAATCTTGTACTTTGATTTTGACATTCCTTACCTGGTTAAGGATGCCAACTATCCGGTGGGTGGGGCTGCGGTAGAATGGCTTAACTGGATTAAAGGATTTCGGGCTAACCACCACGAGGTGGGCGTGCTCAGTTGGCGGGGGGCCAGCGATTTTCTGGGCGAGCAGGCCAAAGATTTTTCGGTGGTTGAAACCTTCGGCCGAGAGGAGGGAATTCGCTACTTGAGAATATTTAACCTTCGCCTTCCCCGCTTCATCCAGGCTATTAGAAGCTACCAACCCGACGTAGTGATCCAGGGCTGCGCTTCAATAACCACCGGGCTGCTATCTTTAGCCGCGCAGCGCGCCGGGGTTCCTTTCGTTTACCGCGCTGCAAACGATATGGACGCTGATGACCGCCATAAGTCCCGCTTATCCTTTATGGAAGCGTACCTCTACCGCTCAGGATTAAGAAACGCTAACGCTATAGTTTGCCAAAATAGTTATCAGCACCAGAAATTTAAAGAGCAGTTTCCTGATAAGTCTATCATCATTCTTCACAACCCTTATCAGTTTGGGGACCGTTCAGCCGTGAAACCGCTTTCTCAGAGGAAGTATATCGCCTGGCTGGGAGTATTCCAACCGCAGAAGAATCTCACTGCCTTACTTGACGTAGTTCAATCGCTTCCTCACTACCATTTTAACATCGGCGGAAAGCTAAGTAAGTCGCACGTAGATGAAGCCACACTTCAGGCCCTGGAACGGTTAAGGGAAGCTTCTAACGTTACCTTCGAGGGGTACATTAAGCGCACGCAGATTGCGTCGTTTCTTTCGGAAGCGTACCTGCTGCTTAATACTTCTCACTACGAGGGCTTCTCTAACACATTTTTAGAAGCCTTTGCCGCCGGCACCCCAATTGTTACCACCCGCAGCGTAGATCCGGACCATATCATTGAGCAGCGGAAGCTAGGAATGGTTGCCGAAGACCACGGTGGGCTCGCTGAGTGCGTTCAGCAGGTCGTCGAGCACCCAGAATACGAGGAAATGGCCCAACGTTGTCAACAGTACGTTACCGAATCGCACGATCCGCAGCAGCTAGCCGCCAAGTTCGCTGATTTTCTGGCTGAGTTGAACTAATCATAAGCTGCCCACTTAAAATTAGCTTACGCTAACGCCGATCTATTGGGTTTTTGTGCCGGAATATCACGTAACGTCCTATCTGCTGGATTGGCTCGTACCTTGAAAGGTCAGTTTTAGCAAACCGGTATGACTTTATTATCCGCTGACTATCGCTATCTAGGTGCCCTTTGGAACGATCAGCGATTACATATGCTACCTCACCGGTAACAAGGGCCTCTTCAAACGAAGAATAGTTGTAGGTTCCGGGGGGGTTAGCAATTGCAATTTCTTTTTGCGGGAACACCACGTTGCGATACAAAAACTTGTTTAGGTAATCTTCTACGTGGGTCATCACAAATACCTGGGTGTTGGGCTGCAAGTGTTCTTCTTCGTACAGATAGTCAGCTACAGCTTGGCTGGTCCGGTAATTCTGTTCGCCCGCGTTTTCTATGTTAACTACTTTCTTTACAAATTTCCCGGCAAATCGGGGGGGGAGCGTGAAGATTATAAATATTAGTAAGAAGATACGCAAGTGACTCGCCCACCCTTGTTGGCTTTCACGTGTGTCCGTATTGATTCCGGCGTAGTCAATAAAGATAGCCAAGCCGATAATTGTAAGGGTAATGAACTCCGTAAAGTAGTTTGGGGCGGCTCCTACTTTAAAGCTGGTTAGTAGGGCGAAAATGAATGAGCTCAAGATAGCCAAGCCTAAAAATTTACTCGCCCGGTTGGCTCCCTTTGCTAGATAATAAAATCCAATAAATAACCCCAAAATATTAACGAAGCGCTCTTTCTGGAAGTGTTCTATCACAATTCGTTCGACAAATAGCCTTATATCAACCCCGTTACTCACTCCTAGCACAACATTCTGAACGAACACATTAACCTCACCACCGCAGCATAGTGCGAATAAAGTGGCAAAAGACAATGCCATTGTAAGCAAGGCGGTAACCGCCCACTGGCGGTTGTTTAGGTAGAAAACAACGAAGAAAAGGAGTAGTACGAACAGGTAGATCCCCGACTGTTTAGCAAATACGGTAAGTACTGACAGAAAGGATGAACCAATTAGATAGTAGTAAGCGTGAAGCTTTCTTTCATCCATCAGTGATGCTAGAAACAATCCTACTGTAACCACTACTAACAAATTGTACAGGCTATCCGGCCGAGAAAAACTTTCCTCATCCAAAAAAACAAAAGCGTAGGCCAGCGCCACAAAGCTTACCGAACGCTGCACTCGAAATATCCTTTTTACAACAAGAAAAACTGCTGCGGAAAACAGTAGGTTTAGTATTAGAGAAACGCTACGACTAAGAATATAAACGTGGTGCACATTATCAGGATCAATCAGCGCGATTCTACCTACGATCCAACATAAATAATAGTAGAGGGGGGTATACTGCGTAATTGAATAAGGAGCTTGCGAGGGGTCGGCGTACAGCGAATAGCCTGCTAAAAATCGCTGCAAGCTGTAGATCACGTTACTCTCAATACCACCAATTTCGGGAATGAAGGCAAATACCAGGTGGAAACGAAGAAATAGCGTAGCTAGCAGGGTAATAGTGGCAATCAGTACTATAAGCGCCGGTGCGTTTTTACTGGTATGGTTATAAATATGCTCAACCAGAGACCCTACCGAAATTGGCCGGTTTGAGTAGTCAGCCAACCAAGCGGCTGCTGACTCTTTTATGTTAAGAACTTTTTGATTTAGATTTAACGTAATCTTCATTGGTATTGCCCGTTGGGCAGAAAGTGGCTCATTTGGCTACGAAACAGAAGAGGTTAATTTGGTAGTTTCGCGCTTTGGTACTGACTCGTACAGTGGCACTTTGTGCAGCTGGTTTCGGTAGTGAGCAATGTTGAGCAGCAGGATGCCAATAACGTAAAAACCGATTGCAATGAGAGCCGTATTAAAGAGCCCTACCGACATAGTACTTGCCCAACCTAGTATGGCATTATCAGTAAATAATTTCTGGTGCAGAATGTACCCAATGAGTCCTAGGAAAACTACCGTGAGCGCAATGAACAATTTGAGAAACAGCATAAGTAGGTTTTCAGCGTATTCGGTAAGGGACTTAAAGGCGTGAGACACTAGACTACCGGTGTTCATTTTCGAGCTTCCCCCGATGCGTCTTTGACGATCATAGGTTACGTAGGCATGCGAAGCCTTGACCTTAGAAAGGTAGGCCGCAAAATGAATGAATGAGGTGTGAACGACTAAATCTAGCGTCTTTCGGTTTATCATGCAATAGTTACCGAAGTTCATATTCTTGTTGGTAATAGCCTTAAACAGGAACCTGTAAAAGTAGTAGGCAACTCTGAACAGCATACCTTCGTTTCTCTTTCCCCTTACCACATGAACAACATCAGCCGATCGCTTGTCAATAATTGCCGGAATAGCACTGGGACTATCCTCGCCGTCTGAATCCATAACAATGAACTGGTCAGCTTCTATCTTTTTCTGACTGTAAAGTAGGCCCTGATAGATAGCCCCCTGGTGGCCTAGATTAAACTTTAGCGTAATTATCGATAAGGTTACGTTGCGGGCCGAGAAGTTGAAACCTAGTAAATTATCAAGCGTATGGTCGGTAGAAGCGTCGTTAACCACAACCACAGTGAATGAATAAGGGAGGCTAACCAAAGTCTCTTCGAGTTGCTTGAGAAACTCAACGACCGTTAAACCCTCGTTATAACAGGGAGTAATAATTGCAATCTGTTCTTTCATACTATAGCGATTGCTACGGAGCTTGCTGGCGTATAGACCAACTCAAAGTTGCTATAGCTAGCTACTAGGGTATTTGTGGCAGCATGATACAGAGTATCAGGCAGTGTAATTAACGTAGAATAGCCGAAAAGCGCACCACAATTGCTGTTCAACTTTACGTGATAGTGTACTTCGGTACCTTTAATACGAAAATAACCTACCCGCTGGTGTAGTTCTCTACAACAGCAGGTAGGCCTTTTGGCGCAACAATTCGTTAAAGCGGTAGTCCGCGCGTATTATTTATCAATCTGGTTACTGCTTCACTAACCTATGGGTCTCCACCGCACCGGTGGGTCGAGTAATACTCAGATAGAATATACCTGCTTTAGTAAAGTAGTCGCTGATATCAAAAGTGACAGACTTACTAGTAAGCCCTACCGCGATCTCCTCATTTAGCACCGTTCGTCCAACCGCATTGATTAACTGAAGCACTACCGTTTCGTTGGATGCCCCATCGATGGTTACCGTCAGACGGTCTCGTACCGGATTCGGATAGGTGCTAACCAAGTAGTTAGTCTTGGATAATTCACCTTCGGGCAGTTTGACTTCATGATCACGAGTCAGCACCTCAGAAGGAATTTGCTGCTTGCTGATGCCCGGGCCAGCGTAGCGTACCGCCAGCACTTCTTTTCCCCACCGCTCGAAGAAGCTCAGGCGGATGCGATGCTGACCTTTACTTAAATATACCTTGCCCGACTTCTCCAGAGCACGATGCACGCCATCGTTATCTACTACCTCTTTGCCGTTTAAGTACAGCTTGCTGCCGTCGTCCGACTCGGTGTAGAACGTATAGGTACCCGCTTGGTCAATAGTGATGTAGCCGTCAAACACAAAGGCAAAACGCTCGTCACGGTCTCTGGGCTTCAGACTGAAGTTATCTACCGTACCGGTCTTCTTAGCCTCCAGTTTGGTGAAGTCGGGTAGTTTATCCCACGACCCTTCGTAATAAGAATAGTCGAGTCCGTTTTGGGGAGAGGGCGAAACAGGCTCAGGCGTCGGTTCCGGCGCACCTTGTCCGGACAGAACCTCAGAAGGAATCTGCTGCTTGCTGACGCCCGGGCCAGCGTAGCGTACCGCCAGCACCTCACCTACTGTGCGCTCGAAGAAGCTCACGCGGATACGATGTTGACCTTTACTTAGGTAGACTTTACCTGATTCCTCTTCCGCCGCGTGAATACCATCGTTATCCACTACTACTTTACCGTTCAGATACAGCTTGCTGCCGTCGTCCGATTCGGTATAGAACGTATAGGTACCCGCTTGGTCAATAGTGATGTAGCCATCAAACACAAAGGCAAAGCGCTCATTCTGCTCCCTAGGCTTCAGACTGAAGTTAGCTACCGTACCAGTCTTCTTAGCCTCCAGTTTAGTGAAGTCCGGCAGCATCCGCCAGTTACCTTCGTAGTAAGAGTAGCGTAACCCCTGCGTTGCTGGGCCAGGCGATGGCGCGGGGGCCGGGCTTGGGGCTGGGGCTGGTGAAGGAGACGGGCTTGGAGCAGGTGAGGGCGCAGGTTCGGTGGGTGTCTTTTGGCCGTCGGTATATTCGTGACATCCCAAATCAATACTCCCCATAATATCGTATCCTTGGCGGCATTGTTGATAAGCCGATACTTTAGTACCAGCGTCGATGGCGATGCTATTGGGTTTGAGGGTGAAGCGGTAGGCCTTGGCATCCTCAAAGCCCGGATCACCCCGCAAGTCCCCCTCGCTGCGGTAGTTGCCCCCCGAACGAGCGTGCACCAGAAGATTGTTGCTGCCCGCAATCTCAGAGTTGCCGTGCTTCACGT
>JBASAY010000056.1:0-7275 GCA_049650865.1 Tunicatimonas sp. | reverse complement strand
GCTTGGTTGCGGCTGGTTCAGTGCTGACCGGCGCTTCCGGGGCTGGTTCTACCAAAGTGCCCCCCAGCGCTTCCAATAGCCGCATACTTTCTGCCGTATCGGGCATATGCCAGCACTTCTTCGACTGACTCCATTGTCGGCCAGGCAAAGCCTTCACCTTGGTAATAGTTTCCGCGTCGTACGGGAAGTCGAGCCGAATACGGGAAGCACCGCGGTGGGTAATCTTATAGAATGATAGGGGAACAACCATAATCAATACGCTATTGCGTCTACACAACATATACGTTGCCAAACCGCAGATTTATCTTCAAATCCAATGTCTAGCGTGCCCACCCGCTTGTTCAGTTACCGGCAAAATTCATTAATTCTCTCAAATATATTACACAGGTAACCCGCAAGCCCGTCGATTCAATACATTTAGGGCAACGCTCAACTTATTTCCCACCTTCAACCCTCACTCCCTATGGCTCAGCTCCTCTACGAACGCGTTTCCACCCGCAAACACCTCAGCGCCACCCGCCGCCACATGCGCTTGTGTCGGCAGTTCAACGGCACCCAGTTTCTGGTCGATCAGGTGCAGCTCCCTTACAACGCTCTCAAAGACAAGCACGCCGCCACCCGCAAGAAGCAGGAGCAGCGCGAAGATCGTTACGACGACCTGCTCATTGCCGACAACCAACTCGACGACCAGGTGCGGCTGGTGTTCCGCCGCTGCGAGGAGCACGATCGGGCCACCCCGGCGGCCGCCGTTCTCCCCCGCGTGTTTCCCGAGGGCAAGTTTGGCCATATCGTCAACATGAATTTGCAAGAAGAACCCGACACGGTAGAGCGATTGGCCATGCGCACAGAAGCCTTGGGCAAAGAACATCCGCTGTTTCCGCTGGCAGCTGAGCTGCGTAAGCAGGTGGCTGCTTCGCGCAAGGCCATCCGGGCCTACGAAGACGTAATCAAGCAGCTCAAGGCCTGCGAAGCCGACGAAGAGATCGCGCAGGCTACCCTGCGTCGCCAGTATGAGAACAATTACCTAGACGCCCGCAAACAACTCGGGAAAATCCGAGCCGAGCGCCTTTTTCCCAAACTAAGTAATGCTAATCGCAATGCCCAACTGGTGGAGGAAGACGAAACCAACGAGGAAACGAGCTAGTACGCTTCTTGAAGGGCACCTGCAACGCCAAAGTTTGCCGCAGAACGATGCAATGGTAAATGAGCGCTCGAACACGGCGCTGCGTTCCCTTACAGTGCGCTACGTAGCATTGTTAGCATTAAGCAACGCATAGCAAGCTACTTTGCAGCAATTATATCAGCTTGCATTGCTTCGTAAACCACTTTGGAGCAATAAAATCACCCTGCGTCGTTTTGTAACGCCAAACAGCAGCTCAAGTAGCACACTGCAAAACGTTGCAGCAGGTTTTTTAGCTATGCCAAACCACTGCAAAACTTCTCGACCCACTTTGGCGCCACGAAAGTGCTTTGCAAAAAGTTGGCTGCTCTTTCACTTTCATATCTCGTACTTTAAATACAGCACTCCGAGCGGCGGCAACATAAGGTTTACCGAGCGCTCGCGGCCGTGCAGCGGGATAGGCATCGTCTCCAGCGGGTCGCGGTTCACCACTCCACTACCCCAGTATTCCGGATCGTCGGAGTTAAACAGGATGTGCAGCGAGCCCTTGTGCGGTACGCCCAGCCGGTAGTTGTGGTGCACGTGCGGGGTAAGGTTCATGACCACGTATACGTTATTCTGCTCCTGGTGACCCTTGCGGATAAAGCTAACCACCGAGTTCTGCGCATCGCTGATGTCAATCCACTCGAAGCCATCTTCGGTGAAGGGCCGCTCGTACAGGGCGGGCTCCGATTGATACAACTCGTTCAGGCGCTTCACCATATACTGCATTGAGCCGTGCGGCGCGTACTGATTCAGGTGCCAGTCGAGACTTTGCTCGTGCCGCCACTCTTGGGTCTGGGCGAACTCGCCGCCCATAAACAGCAGCTTGGTGCCGGGGTGGGCGTACATGTAAGCGTACAGCGCCCGCAGGTTGGCAAACTTCTGCCACTCGTCGCCGGGCATCTTGTCGATGAGTGGCCCCTTGCCGTGCACCACCTCGTCGTGCGACAGCGGCAGCATAAAGTTCTCGGTGAAGGCGTATACCAGGCTGAAGGTGATCTCGCCCTGGTGGTGGCTGCGGTGAATGGGTTCACGCGAGAAGTAGTCCAGCGTGTCGTGCATCCAGCCCATCATCCACTTCATATTGAAGCCCAGCCCGCCAATCTCGGGCGGACGCGTAATCAGGGGCCAGGCGGTCGACTCCTCAGCGATGGTGAGCAGTTCGGGGCTCTTGTGGTGGATTGCGTCGTTTAGTTCGCGCAGAAACTGGATGGAGGAGAGGTTCTCGCGCCCACCGTACTCGTTCGGAATCCACTCGCCTTCTTTGCGCGAGTAGTCGAGGTAGAGCATCGAGGCTACCGCGTCTACCCGAATGCCATCAATGTGGTACTTCTCCAACCAGTACATGGCGCTACTGATCAGGAAGGCGCGCACCTCGTTGCGGGTGTAGTTAAAGATGTAGCTCTTCCAGTCGGGGTGGTAGCCCAGGCGCGGGTCGGCGTGCTCGTAGAGGTGCGTGCCGTCGAAGTACGACAAGCCGTGCTGGTCAGAAGGAAAGTGCGAGGGCACCCAGTCCAGGATCACCCCGATGCCCGCCTGGTGCAGCTGGTCGACCAGGTGCATAAAATCCTGCGGCGTGCCGTAGCGGCTGGTGGGGGCAAAGTAACCGGTGGTTTGGTAGCCCCACGAGCCGTAGAAGGGGTGCTCCATCACCGGCAGAAACTCTACGTGGGTAAAGCCCATCCAGGTAAGGTAGTCCGGCAGCTCGTCGGCCAGCTCGCGGTACGATAGCGGGCGCGGTTTTCCATCGTCGCCGGGCACGCGTCGCCACGAGCCCAGGTGCAGTTCGTACACCGACACCGCCTGCGGGTCCACCCACGGGTCCTTTCGGTTCTGCACCCAGTCGTTGTCGTTCCATTTGTAGTCCAGGTCCCACACCTTGGTGGCGGTGCGGGGGGGCGTTTCCCAGTGGTAAGCGAAGGGGTCGCCCTTCTCTACCTCGTAGCCGTTAACCTGCGACTTAATGTAGTACTTATAGGTAGCGCCGCGCTCCAGTCCGGGCACAAAGGCCTCCCAGATGCCCGAGCCGTCCCAGCGGGCGTGCATGGGCACGTCGCCCCGGTCCCACCCGTTAAAATCGCCCACCACCGACACGTACTCGGCGTTGGGGGCCCACAGGGCGAAGTAGACGCCCCGCACGCCTTCGTGCACCATAAAGTGCGATCCGAGCTTGTCGTGCAGGGCGTAGTGGTTGCCCGACCGGAACAGGTGAATGTCGTACTCGGTAAGGAGGGTGGCGTGGTTAAACGTGGGTTGGTCGGCTTTGGTGGCGGGGGCGGTGGTATTGCTCATAGGGTGCGTTAGTCTTCGGGTGAAAATTTGTCCATCACGTACTGAATGCCTTTCATAGGGATAATACTCCACGAGGGTCGGTTGTTTAGCTCGTAGTTGAGTTCGTAGATGGCTTTTTCTAGCAAAAAGGTTTGGATCAGGATGTTAAAGTCTCCCTGGTCGGTGGGGATAAACGAGTGGCCTTTGGTCTTCTCGAGGTAGGCCCGCAGGTAGAAGCCGCTCATGTAGTGGTTCCACTGCTCGGCCCAGTCGTCCAGGTGGTCGGCGTTGCCCTGGGCGTAATCGTCGATGTGGAACAGGCTGTTGTAGGCTGCGTAGTGGAACGAGCGCAGCATCCCCGCTACGTCGCGCAGGGGCGAGCGTTTCAGCCGCCGTTCGCTGTACGAGCGGGCGGGTTCGCCCTCGAAGTCCAGAATCACAAAGTCGCGCCCCGTAAACAGTACCTGTCCCAGGTGGTAGTCGCCGTGGGTGCGAATCTTCAGGGCTTCTATCTTATGGTCGTAGATGCTCTTGAAGCGCTGGAGTACGTCCTTCTTCATGCCCTGCACCTCTTCGGCCAGCGGCAAGAAGGGATCGGGCAGGCGTTTGATGGACCGGTCGAGGGTTTGGTAGGTGGTGCGCACCAGGGTTTGCAGCGACGAGTAGAGCGAGCGCTGGTAATGCAGCGAGAACGCCTCGGGCTCAAAGTCCTTTACGTCGGGGTGCGCGGCCAGGGCAATGTGCATCTCGGCGGTGCGCAGTCCCAGCAGGCGAGCCCGCTCGGCGGGAGCCCCGCCAATCAGGCTTTGCAGAATATCCGGAATCTTGTCGTAGGCCACCGGCTTCATCAGGCTGCCCTTCAGGGCAGGCACCCCGTGCTCCTCTTGCCCCAGCGACACGCGCTCGTAGTAGCGGTCTATGGCATCGTTCATGTACTCCCAGGCGTCGCCCTGGTTCTCTACCAACTCCAGCATCATGCCCAGCATGTAGTCGGTTTTCTGGCCATCCTTAAGGACTAGCTCCCCGGCGTACTTCGGGATGTGCTCAAACTCAGCGGTCTCGCTCAGGTAGCGGGTCACCTCCACGTCGGGGTTCACCATACGTTCCAGCTTGCGGTAGATCTTAAAGAAGTACGCTTTGTCGTAAATCACCGAGGTATTGCTCTGTTCGGCCCCCAGAATGCGCGACGTTACTGTCTTCTTGTTCTCCTTGTAGTAGTGCTTCACGGCAGACACCGACCGGCCGATCAGCCCGTTGTTCTCCTCTTTCTTACGGGCTTTGGCGATGAGCGAGAACAGGTAGGCGCGGTAGGGATCGCTGTACATCGCGTCGTACAGGAAGCCATCTTCGCCCCCCAGGGTGATGGGGAAGATAACGCTCTGCTGAAACTTACTGCGGAAGAAGGCGCTAGGCCCCTCGGGGATAAACGATACCGGCAGTTGGTAGTATTCGTCAAGACCTTCGTTATAGCTGATCTCCAGAATCAGTAGGGTGGCCACCCCGTCGGTGAGGGGTAGTTCGTGGGAGTCGGCAATGCTGATGGTACGGATAGTGCGCGACTTGCCGCCGAACCAACGGCAGGTGTTCAGATAGGCCTCCAGGTGCTTTTCTAGCCCGGCTTTGGCACTCTTGCCAGTTAGCTGGCTCCACTTACTGATGCTAAATACCGGCTTCTGCTGTTCCCCCAAGAACTCGTCGCTGTACTCACGAGTTTTCTCTAGCAAGAACCACTGGTAGGCGTAGGGGGCCAGCGTAAAGTGGTACGCTTCGGGGGTAACGCGCGGAAAGCGGTTGCGGCTAAACAACTCCACGGGTGTGGCTTCCGGGTAGTGAGATAGGTCTACCTCGGCCGACTGCGAAAAGCGCGATAGGTTAGAGATGATAAGCAGCGTCTCGTCTTCGTGGGTGCGGGTGAAGGCCAGAATCTTGGAGTTATCCACGTACAAGAACTTCATATCGCCCCGGCTGAAGGCTCGGTGGCTCTTGCGCATGCTAAAGTGGCGCTTCATCCACCACAGCAGCGAGTTGGAATTGCGCTGCTGGGTTTCTACGTTCACCGCCTCATAACGATACTCGGGGTCCAAGATGACCGGTAGGTACAACTGTTGCGGGTTTGCCTCCGAGAAGCCCGCGTTGCGGTCAGGACTCCACTGCATGGGGGTGCGCACGCCATCGCGGTCGCCCAGGTAAAAGTTGTCGCCCATCCCGATCTCATCGCCGTAGTAGATCACCGGGGTGCCGGGCAGCGATAGCAGCAGGTGGTTCATCAGCTCGATCTTGCGACGATCATTGTCTAGCAGGGGAGCTAATCGGTGGCGGATGCCCAGGTTGATGCGGGCCTTGGGGTCTTTGGTATACACCTTATACATGTAGTCGCGCTCCTCATCGGTTACCATCTCGAGCGTGAGCTCGTCGTGGTTGCGCAAAAACAGGCCCCACTGGCAGTTCTCCGGAATCTCAGGAGTCTGGTCCAGGATATCGATGATGGGGTAGCGGTCTTCCATGCGCAGGGCCATAAACATGCGCGGCATAATGGGGAAGTGGAAGTTCATGTGGCACTCGTCGCCCTTCCCAAAGTAAGACGCCGAGTCTTCGGGCCACATATTGGCTTCGGCCAGCAGCATAATGCCCGGCTTTTTCTTGTCGACGTGCGCACGCAGCTTTTTGAGGTAGTCGTGGGTTTCGGGCAGGTTCTCGCAGTTGGTCCCCTCTCGCTCGAAGAGGTAAGGTACGGCATCCAGGCGAAACCCGTCTACGCCCAGATCGATCCAGTAGTCGAGCATCTTAAACACTTCCTGCTGCACCGGCTCGTGGTCGAAGTTGAGGTCGGGCTGGTGCGAATAGAAGCGGTGCCAGTAGTAGGCCTGTGCTACGGAGTCATAAGTCCAGTTGGAAGCCTCGAAGTCCTGGAAGATGATGCGGGTATCGCCGTACTTATCGGAGTTGTCGTTCCATACGTAGAAGTCGCGCTCAGACGAACCGGCGGGGGCGCGGCGGGCCCGCTGAAACCAGGGGTGCTGGTCGGAGGTATGGTTAATTACCAACTCGGTGATCACGCGCAGCCCGCGAGACTTGGCCTCTTTGAGCAGCTTCTTAAAGTCACGCAGCGTGCCGTACGACGGGTTCACGGTGTAGTAATCCATGATGTCGTACCCATCGTCACGCAAGGGCGAAGGGTAAAACGGCAGCAGCCAGATGGCAGTCACGCCCAGGTCTTGCAGGTAGTCGAGCTTCTCGAGCAGCCCCCGGAAGTCGCCAATGCCATCACCGTTGCCGTCTTTAAAGGCCTTGATGTGCAGTTCGTAAATGATGGCGTCTTTGTACCAGAGCAGGTTATTGTCTAAGTCAGTAGATTGGGTGGCAGCCATAGGCTAGTTTGGAAATGTGAGGGGTGAGATAAGAAATGTGAATGGTATGAGTCAGGAAGCAAATACTAAGAAGGAGAGTATAGGTATACTGATGAGGTGAGTTATAATCCGGTATGTTTTTCCAGGCGTTCAATGCGATTTCGTAACTCCGCGGTTTCACCCGAACGCTTTGCCAGATCACGCAGCAAGGTAAGAACGCCCGCTGAAATTTCATCAAGATTGTTCAGCCGCTCTTCGTTTTGCCTGATACGTTCTTCGCCTACCTTGATGCGTTCTTTCATTTCGGTAAGTAGCTCATCGCCTTGATCCACCTTTCGCACCATATGCGCTAATAATTCAACAATCTTCTGCTCGTTTTTCATAAGTACATCATTTCTATGATTGCAGACATCTAAAGATTTAATTATTAACGATCATAGACTACCACTACCCGCCCCTAAGGCTGTGTAACCTTAAACACGTGGGCGGGCATCA
>JBASAY010000055.1:0-35395 GCA_049650865.1 Tunicatimonas sp. | reverse complement strand
TAGCATCAACGATAATGAGTTGTTTCACTCGTTCGGGCATGGCAGCGGCCACTTCGGTGGCCAGGTTGCCGCCCATGCTGTGCCCGATTAGCGTAAGATTGCGCAAGTCATGCTTCTCTACGTAGGCGAACAAAGCCGCTCGCACGTTTTGGTACCACGGCGTGTCCACGGGGGCAAGTCCGTTAAAACCGGCATATGACACTTGGTAGTGGGTGTGCTCGCCCCGAATGTTTTGGATCGTCTCGTCCCACACCGAAGCGGGGGTGGCGAAGCCCGGTAGAAACATCACGGGCTCACCCGTGCCGTGCTGCTGCACGTGAATAGCGGGGGGTTGGGCACGCAGCGCGGTGATCCATCCTAACAGGGTAAGAGTAAAAAACAGCTTTTTCATAGTCGTTCGTTTTTTACCCCTTAGATGCGGCGGGTCGCGGATTGTTACACGGACGTTGACTTAATTTTTACGCATAGCTTGTGCCCAGTTTATCTCTCTAACACGCTACTGGTTCTATTTTAACAGAATGAAAAATAGTAGTACCTTTGATCATGCCTACCATCTTGCGTGAACATGGCTTTCGGTTTCACTTTTTTTCGGAAGAACATCTTCCAATTCATATTCACGTTAACAAGGGAGGAAGCCGGGCTAGAATTGTACTAGAACCGATTATCGAGATTGATAAGAACTACGGGTTCAGCCCCCCTGAGATGCGAAAGATCATGCAGATTATCGGCGAGCATTACGAACTTTTAATTCAACAGTGGAATGAAACCTTTGATCGGTAAGAAAACGCAGGCGTATTTAGATGCTTTAGAGAACAAAGACCCAAAAGCCCCCGATTATTACTACGCCCAAATGGATGCGCTGGATAAGCTGATCTACGAAGATGGGCTACGGATTCAACAGATTTACTTTACGCTTGATCTGGATTTGATGTTGATCGTGCTGAACAATCGGAAGGTAATGAAGCGAGCCATCTCAGACTTCAAACGGTTGGCTTCGGCTACTGAGCAACAGCTCAACGAATTCGAAAACGATGGTATTGGAGTACACTGGCCTGCGGTTGATGAAGACCTAAGCTTGCGGGGATTTCTCGAGCACGAACTAGCGAACGTCGACAAGCCCCTTGCGGCATAACTATCTTTATCTAAAGATGTCCGCGATAAGCCATCGAGTACATCCAGGGCTACGCTCAGGGAGTGCGCCTGTTCGGCAAGCAGAATACTGCAAGCGTTGTTGACGGTGGATGATCAGGTTGGTATCAAATACCATCGTGATCCTCTTTATTTTCTTGCTCCTCACGAAGTAGTTCGTCCATACGATGATTTTCTTCGTCGGTAAACCTCAGATCAGGAATTAAGAACGGCTCTTTGGGTGCTACTTCCGCCATGAAGCGTTGTAATCCCCGACGGCGAATATCTTCAGGTTTGTAAGAATTAGCCCCTCGGCGCATTGGTGGAATAGGTTCTTGTTCTTTTGTCTTATTCATGAGCATCGATTTTGTCAGTCTGGCTAACGATTGCGGTACAGCACTCGTTTTATCATAGTATTCTAAACCAAGAAAAACGGTGGCGTTCTTGTTCGAACATAGTTAAAGTGAGCTAATTTATCAAACGCAATTCACCTATTTCTACCGCCATACGGTGACTGTAATCGTCACAGAGTGAGGCCAATCAGAGAAACCTAGCATCAAACATCTAGCTATTCGCGCGAGCTTTCACACCTCCAGCTCCCGCAAATCCACTGGCACCACGCGCGACACGCCCTGCTCCACCATCGTCACTCCGTAGATGATGTCGGTGCTGGCCATGGTGCGCTTGTTGTGCGTCACGATGATGAACTGCGACTCGCCCGAAAACTCGCGGATAATGTTGTTGAACTTATCAATGTTGGCGTCGTCCAGCGGGGCGTCTACCTCATCAAAGATACAGAAAGGCGCGGGCTTCAGTAGGTAGATCGCGAACAGTAGCGAGGTGGCCGTCAGCGTCTTCTCGCCGCCCGACAGCTGGTTGATCGTCAGCGGGCGCTTCCCCTTAGGCTGGGCAATAATGTCGATGGCCGAGTCCAGCGGATTGTCCGGTTCTACCAGGCGCAGCTCGCACTTGTCCTCTTCGGTAAACAGCGAGCGGAATACCCGAACAAAGTTCTCCCGGATCTGCCCAAAGGCGTCCAGAAAGGTCTCCCGCGCCACCGTATCAATCTCGTCAATAGTGAGTAGTAGCGACTCTTTGGCGCCCAGCAGATCGTCTTTCTCGCGGGCGATAAAGTCGTGCCGCTCCTTGATCTCGTCGTAAGCCTCCATCGCCATTGGGTTGATCGGCCCCATGCGTTGCAGCTTCTCGCGTACCTTGTCCAACTGCGCTTGCAGTTCGTCGGCACCCAGCGGCTCTTCCTCAGGAGTTTCTTCTTTGAGCAGATCGTCCAGATTCACCTCAAACTCTACCGACAGCCGTTCGCGCACGCTGCTCAGGGCTAATTTCGTATTGCCCAGTTCGGTTTGGGCGGTCATAATCAGGGTGTCGCCTTGCTCGCGCTGCCGCTGCCCCTCCCGGATCGATTTCTCCAGTTCGTCGATGGTGCCCCGCGCCTCGTAGTACGCGCGCTCCGCTTCGTTTACGCCCGCTTCCAGCGTTTCCTTTTCTTCGTACAGCGCCAGCAACTCATCTTCGCCCACTTCGTTACTCTCCAGCAGGGTGCGGATGGCCTCGTCGGCATCCTGCAGCTCCCGTTCGCTGGTATCCATCCGCTCCACGATGGTCTGGTGCGCTTCTTCCTTATAATCAAGCTCCTGGTCGATGCTCTTTCGCTGGTTCTCTAACTGAAAGAAGCTAATCTTCGCCTGGTTGTAGGCGGCCGACTGCTCACTGAAGTGCTCGCTTTCGGTTGCTAGATTAGCGTTGATTTGTTTGGCGTCTTGTTCGTACTGGGCCAGGGTCCCTTCTTCCTCCGCCACGCGCGGCGCGAGGGCGGTGCAGGCCTCTTCAAGCTCCTGCATCAGCTCCTGCGCATCGGCCCGCTTGCGGTCGTTGCCGCTCAGCACCTCGGCCAACTGCTCCTGGCGCGAGCGGTAGGTTACGTACTCCTGATTCAGGCGGTTGATGTCGCGCTGTAGCTCCGTGATAGTATCGGTGAGCGCGCTCTGCCGCAGGGTGCGCAGTTGCTGCTGCTGCTCAGCCAAGCGTGCTTCGTGCGCCTCGATGTCGGCCCGCCGCGCTTGTAGCGTCTGCTGTAGCTGCTCCAGATTCTTGGCCCGGCCAATGCGCTTCCCTTCGTACGCGCCGACCGACCCACCTGACAAACTCTGCGGGCGTTGAATCACCCGCCCGTCCTGCGTAATAAATGTGCGTTCGTCTGGGGGTGGCAACTTGAACTCCGCTTTGGTGATGTAGACGTTGTCTAACAGGTAGGCGACCAACGAGGCGTAGCGAGCGTCGCACTCCGCTACGGTGGTGGCGGCTACGGCTTGCTCCATCGCCCCTGTTGGGGTAGCGACGTAACCAGTGAGCCACTCCAGCACGAAGAAGTTGGCCTTGCCCCGCCCGGCCTCGTCCAGCAGACGGATGGCCTGACGGGCTTCGTCGGCGGTGTCTACTACGTAGTGGTTCATGTACGGACGCAGGAAATTCTCTACGCTCACCCGGTACGCTTCGGGGCAGGTGAGCACGTCCGATAGCAGCGGCGCTTGGTGGGTCCACGATGCGTGCTTCTTCAAAAACTTGATGGCCTCGGGGAAACCCTCCAGGTTGTCCACCAGCGAGCGGGTAAGGTTGTACTCGTTCTGGGTGGCATCCTGCGCCCGATTGAGTTTGGCCAGCGCCTCTTTGGTAATCTCGACGGCTTCGGTGAGGTGCGTCACCTGCTGCTGCCAGGCTTCCTTCTCCTGCTCCGCGGCGACTAAGTCGTCCTGTTTCTGCGCTACCTGTTCGGCCAGCGTGACGGCTTGCGCGTCGAACCTGCCCAGGTCGGCGCGTTGGGCTTCGGTATCGTGGGCGCTCTTTTCCGATGTCTGCCGGGCGGCATTTAGTTGCACCTGCTTCACCTCGTACTCCTGCCGCAGCCGGTACACCGCCTCCTGCTGCTGCCGATACGTCTGGTCGGCTTCGCTGGCGTCGCCCTTCAGGGCTTGCGCGCGGGCTTGGTAGGTGTGGTACGTTTCTTCCAGTTCGTTCATCCGCTGCTGGCTGTCCTCCAGTTGGTCTTGCACCACCGCCTTCTGCCGTTGCAGGTCGTCCAGGCGGTGCAGCAACTGATCTACCGCCGCGCGGTCGTCCTGCCGCTGCGCGGTAAGGCGTTCGTTTTGCTCCTGCAGCAGGCGCAGGCGCTCGTTCTTTACCTGCTTCTGGCTCTCGTAGGTGCGCACCCGCTCCACGTGCTCGTTGAGCGTCCGCTGGCGAGAGGCAAGGCGTTTCTCGCGCTGCACACTTTCGGTCTTGGCGGCTTCCAGCTGCGCCTCACGCTCAGCCAGCTGCCGCGTTAGGCTGGTCTTGCGGTCGTTTTCCTGGTCTAGCTGACGCTGAATTCGGTCGAGGGCCTCGCGCTGGGCCTGCACCCGCGTTTTGGCCAGGCGTACGCTCAGTTCTTTGTATACTTCTTTGGTGCGGTAGTACCGCTCGGCCTGCCGGGCTTGCTTCTCGAGCGACTTCAAATTCTTATCGATCTCGAACAGCAGGTCATCCACCCGGTCCAGATCGGCGTCCGTGCCCTCCAGCTTGCGCAGCGTCTCTTTCTTGCGTACGCGAAACTTGCTGATGCCCGCCGCCTCTTCGAACAGGTGGCGGCGCGAGTTGTCCTTGTCGTTGAGCAGGTCATCGACCATCTTGAGCTCGATGATGGCGTAGCTGTTCGAGGCAATGCCGGTGTCCATGAACAGGTTGGTGATATCCTTGAGCCGACAGGTCACTCCGTTAAGCTGGTACTCGCTGTCGCCCGAGCGGTAGTAGCGGCGGGTGATGGTTACCTGGGTATACTCGGTGGGCAGCAGGTTGCGGGTGTTATCGAAGGTAAGCGATACCTCAGCCAGTTGGGTGGGCTTGCGTTTCTTGGTCCCGTTGAAGATGATGTTCTCCATCTTATCGGAGCGCAGGGTGCGGGTTTTCTGCTCGCCCAGTACCCAGCGGATGGCATCGATGACGTTGGACTTGCCGCAGCCGTTGGGTCCGACGATGCCGGTGATGCCGCGGTCGAAGTGGATGATAACTTTATCGCCAAAACTCTTAAATCCTTTTAGCTCGAGGGTGGTTAACTGCATACGGTTCTTCCGGTTCCGGCAGAGAGGCGGTAGATTTTGATGATGAACTAGTAAATGATTTTTCTCTGCGCTCGCGTTTCAGGGGCGAATATAGCCCAATTCTACCAGAAAGGAAGGATCGTGGACTGGAATGAATAATTTGCCCGCTCCTGAACTTCCCCGGCTGATTAATCCTTACCTTGGGGCGGTAGTAGTTGATCGACGAATCGTCGACTAAGCGGTTTTGTTCGTTAGATAGTTAACCAACTGCGCTCTGACTTATGGAACAATACATTGAGGTACTAGTCTTTCTGGCGTTCGCGGCCTTCTCGTTGCTGTCGCAGTTCTTAAATCGCAAGAAGAAGCCCGTGACGCGCGCCCCCGAACAGGAGACGCAACGCAACTTTCGGCAACCACTCCCCGACGACCCGCCCGTGACGGCCCGCCCCACCCGTCCGCGTCCTACTCCCCCGGAGCCCACCCTGCGCGACATCCTGCGGGAGCTGACCGGGCAGACCGAACCCGAGGAGGAGTACGAAGACGACTACGAATTGCCTCCTTACTTGCAAAAAGAGCAGGAAGAGATCGGTACTCCTCCCCCCCCCCAGTTGGTAGACCCGGTGCCGAAGAAGCTGGCCGATAAGGTATCGCTGGAAGACGATGGCAAGCGCATCAAACCTATTGAAACGGTCAAGAAGAAACGGGGCAAACGATCAATAGGGGCTTCATTGGGCCGGTCGCTACGTCATCCGGAGAACGCTAAGAAGGCGATTATTTTGAGTGAGATTTTGCAGCGGAAGTACAACTGATGGCAGAAAACACGCGTTCAATGCGCCCTTAAGCGTTTACCTTCACTTTTCCGGTTAGTTTACCGGTGATGAAGGTAACGAATTCATCTATCGTGCCTTGCTTCTCCACAGAAGCCAAGGAGAGTTTCTTACGCTTGTCTTTGGTGGTCCTTATCTTGAGCACTTTACTGCTTCGGGTGGCAGCGTACACGCAGTATCCGCCGAGCATAAACGGAATTACCGGAACCAGCAGGTACTCAATATAGATCGTACGCACGTGATTGCCCTGAATGGCCAAATACATTTTGATAGCGTAGTATACCGAGAAAACCAGAAAGCCGATACCGATGATCAGAATGGCCAGCCAGTTGTTCAGTTCTTTATCTTTTTCTATCCTAACGTTCATAATCTGCTGATAGGCAATCGTATCGTAGTTGTATCGGCTTCGGAGCAGGTGAACGCCCTCGTCCGATAATCCGAACTCTTCGGTTTCAAAATGGTAGCTTTTCTTCTCCATGGTTAATTAACGTATGGTGCTAAGGTTACTGGGTCTAAGTGTTGGTTCTGGGGCTAAATATACTTGATTGTCGCTACTGGACAACGTGCCTAGTTAGGGTTCAGGATATTCGTTAGTTTACTATATTTAGCCCTTATTCCCCCCTTGATATGCGCCGACGTTCTTTTCTTGAATTACTTTCCGCCCCCGTAGTCCTATCACCGTTTGGGGCACCGTTACTAGCAGCCCCCTACGCTTTGTCTCGTCCGGTAAGTGCGGGCTACCCCGCCGATGTGGTGGTGGCGGGCGGCGGACTGGGGGGATGCGCGGCGGCGCTGGCGGCGCTGCGCAACGGACGGCGCGTGGTGATGACCGAAGAAACCGACTGGATCGGCGGCCAGCTTACCCAGCAGGGTGTGCCACCCGACGAGCACCAGTGGATTGAGACGCACGGCGCTCCACAGTCCTACCGCGACTTGCGCACCGCCATCCGGCAGTACTACCTCGACCACTACCCCGTAACCGCCGCGGCGCGGCAGCAGGTGCACTTCAATCCGGGCAGCGGGGCCGTGTCGCGCTTGTGCCACGAACCCCGCGTAGCCCTGGCGGCGTTGCAGAACCTGTTCGCCCCTTACCTAAGCAACCGTCAACTCACCCTACTGCTTCACCACCGCATCACGGGGGCCGACACGGACGGCGACCGGGTGCGCGGCCTTACCGCCACCGACGTACGTACCCAGAACTCGGTGACGCTCACCGCCCCCTACTTCGTGGATGCTACCGAGTTGGGCGACCTGCTGCCCCTCACCGGCACCGAATACGTAACCGGTACCGAGTCGCAAGCGGAGACCGGCGAGTTGCACGCCCCCGAGCGGGCCGACCTTACCAATCAGCAGGCCTTCACCATGTGCCTGGCAATGGACTACGTGCCTGATTCTAAGAATCTGATTGACAAACCCAAAGACTACAACTTCTGGCGAACCTTCGTACCCGACCTTACGCCCGACTGGCCGGGTCGCTTGCTATCGCTGACCTACACGCATCCTTCTACGCTACAGCCCAAGACGCTGGGCTTTGACCCCCGGGGCGGCGCTACCGGTGAGGTACTTAACCTGTGGAACTACCGCCGCGTGATTGCGCAGGACAACTTTACGCCCGGCACCTACGCGGGTGACGTGACGGGCGTGAACTGGCCGCAGAACGACTACTTCTTGGGCAACCTGGTGGATGTTTCTCCTGAAGAAGCGCAGCAGCACGTGGAGCAGAGCAAACAGCTGAGCCTGTCGCTGTTCTACTGGTTGCAGACCGAGGCGCCGCGTCCCGATGGTGGGCAGGGTTGGCCCGGGCTGCGACTGCGTGGCGATGTGTTGGGCACCGCCGACGGCCTGGCCAAGTACCCTTACGTACGCGAGTCGCGCCGCATCCGGGCGCAGTTTACGGTGCTTGAAGAGCACGTAGGCAAAGAGCAACGGGCCATGGTGGCCGGAGCGGGGGCTACTGCCGCTACCTTCGCTGACAGTGTGGGCGTGGGCTATTATCATATCGACCTGCACCCCAGCAGTGGGGGCGACAACTACATTGACTTCGCTTCGCTGCCCTTTCAGATTCCGCTGGGAGCTTTGCTGCCCCAGCGCGTACAGAATTTGCTCCCAGCCAACAAGAACATCGGCACCACACATATTACTAATGGTTGCTACCGTCTGCATCCGGTAGAGTGGAGCATCGGCGAGGCGGTAGGCCTGCTCACGAGCTTTGCGATGGATCGGAAAACCACCCCCCACGCGGTGCGAGAGGACGCGGGTTTGCTGGCGGAATTCCAGCGGTGGATTGGTAAGCAGGGCATTGAGACGCAGTGGAAGGAATAATACCACGTAAGAACATGATTAATCATGTTCTTACGATTACGATTAACTAGGTGGTAACCGCATCACAATAGCCGTCATGTTCCTACAGTTGGGTCTGGTTATCCAGCATCCGCCCTTCGTCTACTCCAAAAACTTCGGTAAGCTTTCGCTTGGCCTCGCCGTCGCAGATAAGTATCAGGTAGTCGTGCTCGCCGATGGTGATGCCGCCCGAGGGATTTTTGTGCAGCACGCGGCGGCCGTCGGGTTGTCGCTGGTTGATGCCTACCAGTACGCAGTCGTGCTGCTTTTTCAGATCAATGAAGGCGTCGACGCAGTCGTGCCCTACGTAAGGGTTTTGGGCAGTCACCCGGTACTCGAGCAGGTCGTAGTCTTCGCCACCCAGGGCGGTGGTCATCAGCGACTCGGCCATCATGGCTACGTCGGGCTCAAAGGTGTAGCTAGCCACCAGACGAGACGCAATTTCGGTTTGTGACACTACGTAGCGCACCCCGGCACTCTGAAAGGTTTCGCGTAGACTGGGGTTGGTGAGCGATACCACGTAGTTAAGGTTGGGGTACGCTTTTTTCAGGTTCAGCAGGTATATAAGCACCTCGGTGTCGTCTACGAAGTTAATAAACACGGTGGCCGCCTGGCCGATGTTGGCTTTCTCGAAGGTCTCGATGTTCCGGTAGTCGGCGAACAGGGCGAACACCTCCCGCTTGGCGTAGGCCTCGTGGATCAGGTCGATCTCATCTTTGTTGTTGGTGACAATCGCCACCGGCTTGCCCGTGTGCACCAGTTCATCCACCACCTGCTTGCCAAACTTGTCCCAGCCAATGACCAGAATGTGGTTACTAAAGTTTGTTCCCAAGAGTCCTAATCGTTTTCGTTCGATGTACTGGTTCACTTGCCCCGTGAGCTGACTAATCAGGTAGCCGATCACGCCCACGCTGCCCAGCAAAAATAGCAAATTTGCGAATCTTCCCAGCGCCGTTACCGGGTAGTAATCGCCGTAGCCCACGGTAGTAAGGGTAACCACCGAGAACCAGAGCGCCTCGGGCAGGGTAGTGATGTTGGCCCCTTCCTGTCCGCGCTCGGCGAAGTAGACCAATCCTACGATCAGCAGGTAAACCAGGAAAGCAAGGCCGTAGCGAAGCCAGCGGGGGTTGCGCACAAATACTATTTTTGTTTGCTCAAGTATAATCGTTTTCTTGGGAATATGACAACGCTCCGCGCTCAATTCCTTGATTTCACTAGCTAACCTATGACGCTTTCCTTGTACCAGGTAGATGCTTTTACCCACCAACTGTTCGGAGGAAACCCGGCGGCGGTGTGCCCCCTTACCACCTGGCTGCCCGACGCGCTACTGCAGCAGATTGCGGCCGAAAATAACCTGGCCGAAACCGCTTTCTACGTGAAAGAGGACGACCACTACGCGCTGCGCTGGTTCACACCCACCGTAGAGGTTGACCTGTGCGGCCATGCTACCCTGGCCGCCGCCTACGTACTCTACGAACTGGAGGGATACCAGGGCGACGCGCTAAACTTTGAAACGCGCAGCGGGCGGCTTACCGTTGTTCGGCAGGGCAAACGCCTGTCGATGGACTTCCCCGCCGACACGCTGGCCGCCGCCGAGTTATCGGCCGCGGTACGTAGCGGTTTGGGTGAGGTGCAACCCACCGAAGTCCGGCGGGGCCGCTCGGACTATCTGCTGGTGCTGGCGAATGAAGGCGAACTGCGGGCGCTGCAACCCGACTTCCGCCGGATTGCCGACGACCGTTCGGTGCGGGCGGTCATCGTAACTGCCCCCGCCGACGCTTCGGAAGTAGACTTCGTATCGCGTTGCTTTGCGCCGCAGTCGGGCATCGATGAAGACCCGGTAACCGGCTCGGCCCACACCACGCTGACTCCCTACTGGGCGAAGCGGCTAGGAAAAACGCAGCTGGTAGCCCAGCAACGCTCGCCCCGGGGGGGCACGTTATATTGCACCCACCGCGGCGAGCGGGTAGACATTGCCGGAGAAGCAGTGCTGTACTTGCGGGGTGAGATTGATGTTCCTACCCAATGAATAAGAAGCCAAAGCGTATCATGAACAGAAGTTCCCACTATCTAGCCCTTGGTGCTCTGCTGCTGAGTAGCTGTAGTCGCCCCCCCGTTGAGGTTCTTACCGGCACCTTCTACGGCACGCTGCCCTGCGCCGACTGTCCGGGCATCCGCTACGAACTTACCCTTAACGACGATGGCACTTACGTCGAGCGGATGGAGTATCTGGAGAAGTCGGCCGCCGTACGGATCGATTCGGGGATTTACGAGATGCAGCAGGACACGGTTGTGCGCTTGCTTAAACCGTCGGGCACAGGCCTGAATCGCTGGGCGGTGGCCGACGGGAAGCTCCGAATGCTCGATGCGTCGGGAGCACCGATCAAGAGTGACTTCGCTCAGCAGTACGTACTCTCTCCGAATGAACCCACTGCTAGGCAGAATCAGGTCGACTTCAAAGCCACGGGTAACGAACCGTTCTGGAGTTTGGAAATAGACTTTAGGCGGCAAATGCGCTTCAGAGACCTCAACGGTTTGGAGTTGGCCACCCCCGTTCCTGAGGCCAGCTATCCGCAGGAGAACGTCACTACGTGGAACGCTACCACCGAACAGGGTGAACTGTCGGTGATGGTAACCCGCGAGCGGTGTCAGGATACAATGTCGGATGACACGTTTGACTATCGGGTGCAGGTTCAGGCTGTCGTCGGCAGTGCGGTACCTCAATCCTACGCGGGCTGCGGACGTTACCAGGGAAGGTACCAACTGAACAAACGTTGGGAGCTGCTTAGCCGAAACGGACAAGCAGTTGAGGCAGAGAACAAGCCTTACGTAGAATTTCAGCTAGCCGAAGACCGGGCGGTTGGATTCGGGGGTTGTAACCGTTTTAGCGGAAGCGTTGAGGTTACTGACGATAGCCTCCGGTTCGGTTCGATGGCCTCTACCAAAATGGCCTGCCCCAGTCTCAACAGCGAGGCTACTTTCTTACGGGCCTTCTCGCAGCAAAAATTATCGTTCCGAATAGAAGAACAGCAGCTGCGACTGAGCAACGACTCAACCCAACTGCTGTTTCGCGCGGCAGAATAGCGCTCGTTAAATTATTACTTCTTCAGAAAGGCCAGCAGCAGTTTGTTCAGCTGCTCGCGGTGCGTAACGTTGAGTCCGTGGGGACCGCCGGAGATCACCTCGAACTGGTTGTCGGCGATACCCGCGGCGGCTTGCTTTCCGGCCGTCTCGATGGGCACCACCTGGTCGTCGTCGCCGTGCACGATGAGGGTGGGCACGGTCACGTTGGCGAGTTCGGGGCGGAAGTCAGTTTCGGCCCAGGCTTTTGCCGCCTGCACGGTGGCGCGGGGCGAGGCATAGGCCGCAATCGACCAGTCGTACTGCAACTGCGCTTCGCTGATTTTATCCTGGTTCTTGTCGTAGTTATAGAAATTCTTGTGGAATCCTTTCAGAAAACCTACGCGGTCGGTTTGCAGCGCCTGCATGATCTCCTGCAGGGCGTCTTCAGGCACACCGTTGGGATTGTCATCCTTTTGCTTCACCAGTGGAATAATGGAGCTGACGAGCGCTGCTTTGGCGATGCGGTCGGCGCCGTAGTCGGTGAGGTAGCGCACCACCTCGCCCCCGCCCATGGAGAAGCCCACAATAATGCAGTCGGTAAGGTCGAGCTGGCTGATGAGTTCGTGCAGGTCGCTGGCCAATGCTGAGTAGTCGTAGGCCTCCCAGGGGGCCGAAGAGATGCCGAAGCCGCGCCGGTCGTAAGCAATGCAGCGGAAACCAGCATCCACGATGGCGGGCACCTGGCCCTCCCAGGCGCGGTGGCTCAGCGGCCAACCGTGGATCAAGATAACAGGTTGGCCGGTACCGTAGTCTTTATAATGAATGTCGACGGTTTCTTCTGCTTGCTGGTTGGTGATAAAGGGCATAATATGGTTGCTTTTTAGATTCGGTTAAAGCTACTCAACCGGCCTAAATTGCGATTGTTTGCCTTAGCAAGCGGTTTACAAAACGCGGTTTAACCAGTTTGTTCTATACGGGCCGATTGGCTATCTTACTGCCTTAACCACCAAAAACCATGAACGTTAAAGCTTTTCGCGACTGGAAGTTTGAAGAAGTAGAACTCACCTTTGGTATTGAGCCGGTATTTGAACATCCACTGCTCACCGATTGGTTGTCAGTTGCGCATTCACCTAGCGAAGACGACAAGCAAACTCTAGAAAAGCTACGTGATAAACTGCTACGAGCTATTAATACGTACAATGAAGAAGAACTAAAGTCCTTCTTCATCAGTCCATTGCTATCGCTCGTACCTTTTGAAGGACACGGGTTGCGTCCGTTTATGGATCGTCCGTTTTCCTTCGAGTATGGTCAGGACGATTTAGGGAACCCACTGGTAGCTTCGGGGCGGGTTAATTGGCTATTAGCCAAAGGGCGGCTAGAGCCCCGCGCCCCCCGCGTTTTTCTGCATGAGTACAAACGGGAGGTCATGGCTACCGGAGAACCCATTGGGCAGTTGCTTATCGCGATGGTGGGTGCGCGCCAACAAAATACCAAGATATCTCCGCTTTACGGCTGTTATGTGCTGGGGCGCAACTGGTTTTTTGTGGTATTAGACGAGCAGCAGTACGCCGTGAGTAAGGCTTTTGACGCTACCCAGGATGATGTTTTCGGTATCTACAGCGCGCTCTACGAGGTGCAACAACGCGTGGCGGAGTTGGTCGCTTGAACTCGATGGCTTAAGCGATCCGCTGAGCTCCTGATAATCGTCGCGAGACGGCAGCGCTGTAATGTCCTGTTCGGAGTATTACCGATATGGACCGGGTTATGCACATGAACAATTACGAAGTAAAGTTAACGTTTTTATAAATCTGGGTCAGCGGTATCTCCTCACCAATTGAGCGGAAGCGAACCGATTGGTTCAAGTCGCTCACGTCGGTATCTTCCCAGTGCTGCGCTTGGTTACGGAAGAAGGTGGTGACGTAGCTTACGCTGACCATCTTGCGCGGAGGGACGGCACTAACACTACGTTGCTTTCGTTTCTATTGCGTAACGAATATGGTAGCGCTATCGCACATCCTTCACCACCATAGCCCCAAGCGTTCCTTCGGCATGTAGGCAAACTTCTCAAACTTATCTGGCAATCTATTGGTAACCGTTAGCCGGTTAGTAAATCCAGGAACGATTTCTATTACCTTCGTTGTCTCATCAATCTCCACCTCATGGAAGCTCTTTCCGTAGAAATCGGGGTGCACCACCTTAAATTGATGCATCTCTTGCGCTAGGTCAACAATCACGTATTCTTTGGCGTTCAGTCGTCCCAGCGCTTTGCCGTTGATCCAGATCGAGAGCTGACGTTCGCCAGTAAAAAATTCGCGAAAAAAACCGGACCCATTGTGGATGAGCACGCGCCCGTTTCCTAACTTGTCCAGTGCTACCTCCTTTGCATCAACTTTAACAAAGTCATGTTCGGAAGCTATTGGTTTGAGTGCTTCGCATGAGGCTGATAGGAAGGTATCTATTAAATAGACTGTAATGTTATTTTTTACCCATTCGTAGCCGCTTGTATTTCGCGTTTGAGAGCATGTTTAAGTTTTCGTAAGACCCTGTATCCTAGCGCGTTGGCCCGAAATTCCAGGCGGGCGTGCGCTGGACTCGTGCGGAGAAGCATTGGAATTTCTTGACTTTTTTGGTTCGTTTTTGTGTCAAGACAAAAATGAACATGGAAAAGGAAGTCAAGCGAAACAAAATTTCTTATTTGCGAGTAACCACGAGCTAAAATTTTTAAACATGCTCTGACTTAAGGAATAGTAAAAAAACACCCCTTTAGTTAGCTACTGTCGCTATTACGTAGACAACGCTAATTCAAGATGATGTTTTTTCGGACTCACCAAAGAATTAAGAAATTACTTTGGTTACCTAGTTGTTGCTAGCAGTAGTATTATCTTCGGGAGTAACGTTTGCTTTAATAAACAGGCGGGTGGTCGCTGGTTCCGTATTGGTTGTGATAGTAACTGTTTTATTGTTCATCCCAGTTTTTCCCTGGCTATTAAACCGCACCTGTATTTCTCCGGTTTCGCCAGGGAGAATTGGTGCTTCGGGTTTCTTGGGGACAGTGCATCCGCACGTAGTTTTCGCATCTATGATTACTAGTGGGTTGTTGCCCGTGTTGGTAAATTCAAACGTATGTTCTACCACGTCGCCTTCAGTGATAGCACCAAATTCATGGGTAGTTTTAGCAAAAGCAACTGCGGTAGTCTTTTCTACAGAGACGATTGATTCGGACGCTTCCTCAGATTCGTTAAAGGAAATCGATTGAGTCTGCAAATTTGTATCGCTTTCTAACTGCGTGATTCGTTCTTCCATCTCGGCTAAGCGTTCTTCCAGATGAATGCTATTGCATCCGCTAAGCCATAGAAACCCTGTGGCCATTAGTCCTACTAGAATTATTTTAGAGATATCCATTCTACTTTGATTAAAGAACTGTTAAATGTATCGCGTTTTTTACTGTACGCTTTCTTACTTATAGAAAAGGTAAGTTATAAGAAAGCACCAAGGGTGGATAATGTCACCCTTAGTGCTTTGCCTGTAGCGTATTATAAAGGCGCACAAGTGCCATTAAAGCATTGTTCGCCCGGGCGACATTTATCACAAGGATCATTGACAAGATCTTTGACGCATTTACCATTCGCGCAACGGTATCCTTGACTGCAAAACACCCCACAGCATGGATCATTGCTTCCTGCACAAGGGTCTGTTTTAGGTTTTTTCCTGAATATTTTCTTACATTTTTCAATAGCTGAAAAAACATCTGATGGTAACTTTAAGCAAGACGGAATTTTACCTAAAATACAAAGAGTAAAGTTAACACCAAATTTGAGACTATAAGCTGTACATTCAAGATAAGTCAAAACACCTCTTGAATTTTCTGAAACTATTTGCTCATCATATAACTTCATAAAATTTTTGTTATCAGACAGATACTTCCAAAGCATTATGTCTGATTGAATGATGTGTACCTCCTTCTCTGTTAGTTCTGGATCTGCAACAATACTTTGCTCTAACTCATCTAGTTTATCTGGCAGGGTACTACTAATACCTTTTTGAAAAACATAACTATTAATTTCGTGCATATAATTGTCTGCTCTTCCAGTCACACTAGGTTCTGCCTCGGAACGACTATCTAGATATATGTACTGGTCATAGTCTTTGAGATCCACGTTGTACCCATATTGACTGACAAATGATGCCACAAAAGCCATTTGATCTTCTATAGATTGATTAAAATAGTTAGGATTTTCCTGCAGCTTAACAAAGAGTTCATCTAGTATGTCGGCTTCCTTTTCGCTGAGTGTAAGATCAGTCTCTTGAATATTCAATTGAGACTCTTGAAGGGCCACGTTAGGTTCTTGAGGAGCAAGTACATCCTCTTGATCATTGGTCGTACAAGAGAGTACGAAGATGCATAGCATCAAGGAAATTAGTTTTGAGATTTTCATGGGATTGATTGGATTAGGTAAAACTTACATTTATAAAACTAGATATGCATATCCGTAGAGAGATTGAGTAACTGATTCGTACCGCTTATGGTGAGTCATCCTTTGTAGCTTCGTATCATTCCACCGCTGATGTTCGGTAGGAAGTGAAAAAAAGCACTGAAGGTTAACAGCTTTATTGGAAAAGTGCACGAAAAAACTTTATCTTCATATTTTGAGCCGTAGTCAGTACCTAGTGAATACCATAGCCACTATCAACCTATGTACCCTATCCACCTAATTCAAAGGATTAAACGAGCCGACTCAGATGCTCTACAGTATCTGTACAATCACTGTAAAGCTTACTGCATAGGCCGTTTATGTCGCAGTAACCATTGTCCGCCTACTGAAGCGGAAGATATTTTTATGGATGCTTTGCTAATTTTCCGTGAAAACGTTATGCGGGGCAAATTGACGGAGGTCACCCATTTACGGGCCTATCTATACCGTATTTGTGAGAACTGCTACCAGGAGCAATTACGTCACGAAGTACGGTGTCGGCAGTCGGAGGATGCTGTACGCAGTTCTCTGTACGAACCCGCACCGCTCTTACCCGACGACTTTCCTCGTAAGAAGGAGCTAGTGATGCAAGCCTTCCGATACCTGGGCACTAATTGCCGGTGTATATTGCAGTACTACTACTTTGATCAACTTCCGCTAGATGAGATTGCTAAGAAGATGAACATGGCTAACCCGAACGTAGCAAAGGTGACTAAGTCGCGTTGTTACAAAAAGTGGGTAGAAGCAGTGGCCGATCTAAAACAGAAAAGATAGATGCATACCCAGAACGACCTCATCGAAAAGAAACTAGATAATACGCTCACCGCCGAAGAAGCACGACGTTTCGATGATCTGCTACGCGCTGACCCTGCCTTCGCCCAAGCCTATGCCACCCAACAGGGTATGGTTACCTCACTTCGTGAACACTATAGAGAAGATTTGCACCGGCAATTAGAAGCCGGTTACCAATCGTACCAACAAACCCGTCAATGGCAGCGACGCTACTTTGGTATAGCAGCTACCCTGTTAATTGGCCTGTTGGGAGGATGGTTTTGGTTCAGTACTGATCAATCGCTTTACAATCAGTATTATCATCCGTACGAAGTACCAGTGTACCGAAGTTCTTCTTTACCGGTTAATCAGGCAACCGTCTATTACAACCAAGAGCAGTACGCCGAAGCAGTGCCCCTACTGAAGTCTTTACAGCAATCGGAAGACCATACCGCCTACTGGTCGCTTTTGTTGGGTAATGCCTATTTACAGTTAGATAGTACTACCCAGGCTATCGACCAGTTTGAACGCGTAGCTGCTCAATCTTCTAATAACAATTACACTCAGTACGGCCGTTGGTATTTGGCAATAAGTTATCTAAGGGACAAAAATATCACGGCTACCAGAGAAACACTACAACCTATTGCCCGCCAACCGGGTCTGTTTCAACAGAAAGCAAGGCAACTGCTTGAAGAATTATAAATACTTTAACCTTCTACCATGCTACCTTTTCGTTCTTTAGTTGTACTACTGTGGGTTAGTATCTCTACGTATGCTCAGCAACCAACTGATACTGTGCTAGCACGGCAGTACTATCAAACTGCTGATTCATTAGCATTACAAGCACAATACCAAAAAGCTAATTCTTTAATTGCTAAAGGACAGCACATTTATCATAGCCAGAATCTTTGGGAAAAGTACATTGAAGGTTTTAACCTTATTGCTCATAACTTATGGATGATGTCTGCCTATGATTCCTCTAAATTAACGATACAACAAGCAGAGATGCTCAGTGCACAATATCTTACTACCCATCACCCTGTAGTAGCTAGCACTTATACCGTTCTAGGTATGTTAGAAGAAACAGAAGGGAATTACGAGAACGCACTGTCTTACTATCAACAAGGATTAGCTATTCGCCATATACACTATCCAGCCGATCATATACAGATGGTAGAGTCTTATCTAAGTTTAGGTATAATTCACCAACAGCTAGGAAGTTACGACTCTGCTCTTTTGTATTACAAGAAGACACTCAGCATAAGAGAAGCTGCTCAATCAGATGATTATGAGGGCTTGGCCAATACGTATACTTACGTAGGCATGATCTACTATCACAAAGGCGATCACGATCAAGCTTTAGATTACCTTGGCCAGGCCCTAAATATTAGAAAAAAACTACCTAATAAATTCAGTCCTGGTATGGCATCAAGCTATATCTGTATGGGAGTTGTTTATAAAACGAAAAGAGCGTATGAATTGGCTTTGCGTCATTACAAACAGGCTATGTTAATTGTCCGTGAAGTGTTCGGAGATACTAGCTATGCGGCTGCTGTCAACTACGGTAACATCGGTATGGTGTACCAAGAAATAAAGGATTTTGACAAAGCGCTACTCTACCACAATAAATCTTTGGATGCAAAGATAGAGTTATATGGGGAAGAACATGACATTACTGCCACTAGCTATGCCTCACTCGGAGGATTACATCTGAATAAGGGAGAGTACGAACAATCATTACAGTACCACCAAAAGGCATTAAATATCAAATTGAAATTATTAGGAGAAATTCACCATAGCGTTGCTCTTAGCTACAGCTTTATAGGAGAAGTATACAAGAGAATGAAAATGTATACTGAGGCTGAGAGTTACTATCAAAAAGCTTTATCTATCAACGATTCATTATTTGGCTTCGTGTACCCGGAGAATGCTGCTGTATTAAGAAAAATTGGAGATTTGTACTGTAGTCAGAAAAGGTACTCAACTGCACTTAAACACTATCAGCAAAGCATTCTAGCTAATGGGGGGCGTTTCCGGGATTCTTCTGCCTATTCTAACCCAGTTTTAGATCATTACCTACATGATTACCATCTATTCGTAACGCTGAAGAACAAAGCAAGTGCACTATCCTTATTGCATTATGATTCTTTGGCACATGACACTTATCTACTAGCAGATAGTTTAGTTAATCAATTGCGCGGTCAGCAGACTGACTTTAAGGATAAGATGATAGCAAGCCATATGTCTAAGCAACTCTACGAGAATGCAATACAAAACTCGTTAAGCTGCTACGAAATTGCTGATGATGTCGCGTTTTTGAACGATTCCTTCTACTACAGCGAACGAAGTCGAGCTGTTGTCTTGACAGAATCCTCTAATTCTTATAATGCAAAACGTTTTGGACAAGTACCGGATTCTCTGCTTGCCCTAGAGTCCTTTTTGCGAGTTGAAAAGGCAACATATCGCTCGCAACTTGGCTTATCAGATAGTAGCACCTACAAAAATAAGCTTTTCTATACGAATCAGCGCTACGATTCGCTCATCGGGGTCCTGGAAACTCAGTACCCTGATTACTACCGTCTAAAATACGCAACCCGTACCGCTACTATATCAGATATCCGAAAGCGATTAGCATCTGACGAAGCAGTTGTTTCTTATTTTATAGGTGATAGCACTTATTATGCCTTTGCAATCACGCCTGAGCACTTCCGAGTAGTACCATTGCCAGTAGATACTTTGCTATCCGAACGTATTACTTCGCTGCGGCAAATGCTGTCTACCGACAGCGTTGCGACGGGTGGCTATCGGCAGAATGCCTACGCATTGTACCAACAACTGTTAGCTCCGGTAGTTGCTGACAGTGCTCTTGCGGCGGTTAAAAAGCTGACGATTATTCCTGACGGCGTGCTGGGGTACTTACCGTTTGAGTTACTGCTCACCCAACCCGCTACCGCTGCCGGTGAATACGCCGACCTGCCCTATCTACTACGCGACTACACCGTGCGCTACGGCTATTCGGCTACCTGGTTGTTTCATCCTTTTTCCCGTCCGGAAACTTCAGCTATTGATCAATACGTTGCTTTCGCGCCGCATTATCCGGCTACCGTATCCGATTCGGTTCAACAACTAGCCTTTGGGCGTTTCCGTAACCAAGTAGCGCCGCTGCGGTGGAATCAGCAGGAAGTGAGCAACATTGATGAGTATTTATCAGGGGTAAACTATACCCAGGGGGCCGCCGTAGAGCGCCGCTTTAAAGAGGAAGTAAGCCAGTACCGCGTCGTCCACCTAGCCATGCACGCGCTGATAGACGACCGAAACCCCATGTACTCGCGTTTGGTCTTTAGCCAGGACACAGCGGATACGCAGGAAGACGGTTCCCTCAATGCTTACGAACTCTACAATATGGAAATTCCGGCCGAATTGGTAGTGCTTAGCGCCTGCGAAACGGGCTACGGCAAACTGGAGCGGGGTGAGGGCATTATGAGCTTAGCAAGAGCCTTCGCCTACGCCGGATGCCCGAGCATTGTGATGAGTCACTGGTTGGTCGACGATAAATCCTCAGCGCAACTGATGGACCACTTTTACCGCTACCTATCGAAAGGCCTGTCAAAAGACGAATCGTTGCGTCAAGCCAAACTAGCCTACCTTGAAACCGCGTCGGTGCAGAAAGCGCATCCTTTCTTTTGGGCTAACTTTGTGCTGGTGGGCGATGCGAGTCCACTCACTTTGGTAACCGTTTTTTCTACACGGATACTTTACGCGACGGGAACGTTGCTTCTATTACTTGGCTTGGCAGCGATTGCGTACCGGCATCGCCATCGGCTCGGCATTAAATAGCGGTAAATTATGAGCAACCGCTGTCGCTAGGGCCTTGAAATTTCCAACGCCGGATTGTCTGGGTCGGCTTACGCCACGTTGCCTACCAGATCAATAGCATTGATAGTGACCGTTAGCGGACCCTCGGTCACTTCGCCTTCGGCGGCGGGAGCAAAGGTATAGGTGGCTATCAGATCAGAGATTACATCCATTGGCTCGCTTTCTACCGGCACAATCCCCGTCCGCTGACTACAATGGTGTGAGGCGAAATAGTGCTTACTGCTTCACTGAAGGTGGCTGTGATTACCAAAACGTAGCCGGTGTCGGTTGCCGGAGCTGAGTAGCTAAGCGTATAGGCTGGTGGCACATTGTCTACTGCCATGGTGGATTTTGAACATCAAAAGCATACGCCTGCCAAATAACGTTCGGGGACAATCTAAAACCACGGGCGTTTAATTAATGGTAGTTCTTCCTTAAAACAAAAAAGCATCCTACCGGAGTAGGACGCTTTTTTACAGAATAAATATATCTCGAGATCAGTAACCCGGATTCTGAACCAGTTCTGGATTAATATCAATTTCTCGCTGCGGAATGTTAAGGATTGTTTTGGAATCACCGGGGTCTGATTCTCCTGCTTGAGGTCCTGAGGTACGCAACGGTAGCCCCTTACGCAGCAGGTCCATGCGGCGGTGGCCCTCAAAGGCTAGTTCTTTGCGTCGTTCATCTAGGATAGCCTGAATAAACGCATCAGCGCCCCCAAACTGAGCGGTAGTAAATGGTGCTAGCCCCGCCCGCTCGCGCAGTGCGTTCACTAGTTCCAGCGACTCTTGGTTCACCCCGTTTAGTTCAGCCAGTGCTTCTGCTAAGTTGAGGTACATTTCGGTTACCCTAATTAAAGGAACATTGTCCGCATCGGTGGCAGCATCAGGAAATTTAGCAGTAAAAATTGCCGTGCTGTCCGGGCTGTACTGTATCAGGGAAGTAAACCGTAAATCATTTTCTTCCTCAAGGTAAGCATCAATTAGATCTTGAGAAAAGGGTGCGTCGCCACGCCCCCCCCTTTCAGCGGGATTGTAGTACGATGACCATCCACCGGAACCGGTCACCCCGTTGTCAGTAGCTGAATTTTGTAGCGAAAACACCGCTTCCGTCGAGTTTTGGTTGTAAAAGCTGTAGTTGGAGGCCAATGCATACTCCTCCGCATCGATCACCGCCCGAGCCAGATCGGCGGCCTGCTGCCATTCACCTCGGTAAAGGTGCAGGCGAGAAAGCAGCGCCCGGGCTGCTCCTTGGGTGGCTCGCCCCCGCGTGAGGGCGGCATCACCGTACGTAACGGGCAGATCGTCAACGGCCTCCTGCAAGTCTTGCTGAATCTGCGTGTGCACCTGATCCAGTGTAGCCCGCTCAGGAAACACCACTTCCCCTTCAAAAGGATCTAGCAATAAGGGTACGCCCAGATTAGAACCATCTGCCTGCGGATAAGAGTAGGCAAACAGGTTCACCAACTGAAAGTAAACCATAGCGCGCATAAACTTTGCCTCTGCCACAAACTGTGCCCGCTCATCGTCGGTAAACCCTGGATCTTCTACGGTAGGTACGTTGGCGATTACCGCATTGGCGGTCAGTATCACCTCGTAATTATCGCGCCAAATGCCTTCGATAGACGCGTTGTCGGCTAGGGTAGTGTAGGTATTGATCTCTTGCAAAGTAGGAAAAGAACCTACGAAGTTTACATTATCCGGTTGGTACTCGGCAATCACTTGAGGCATTGAGCCAAACACCTCCAGGTCTTGTGCCAAACTATACACTCCAATAAGAGAACCCTGAGCCGATAGCTCATCAGCAAATGCTGAACTGGTCGAAAGCGTCTGCTCCGGCTCTAGCTCTAACTGCTCGTCGCAAGCCACCCACAACAAAGTGCTGGCTAGTAATGAATATACTAGTATACGTTTCATAAGTCTTCTGTTCTAAATTAAAATCCTAAAGTTACTCCAATAGTTACGCTACGCGCCTGCGGAGGGGTAAAGAACCCTTCGCCCTGCCCTAGCGGGTCGTTACCAAGACCGTTAACCTCCGGTTCCAAATCGGTCTTAGAAAAAGTCAGCAGGTTACGCCCCGTTACGTACACTCGTGCGTTACGCAACACATTCGTCGCCGAGAGTACCGAAGTAGGTAGCGTGTAACTTAAAGTAGCTGTTCTCAATCGGATGAAATCCCCGTCTTCTAATTGCGCGGTAGATCGCGTAGCAAACAAGGGGGCTGTCGTGCTGCCCAGGGCTGGGAAATACGTATTATCTCCCGGGTTCTGCCAGTAGTCTAATAGGTTCGTACTTTTGTTGAACGCGGTCGCTGGATTCTCGGTGAACCGACGTCCTCCGCGGAACACTTTACTGCCGCTTACAAAGTTAAACAATACATTAAGCGACAAACCCTTGTAGTTAATTGTGTTGGTTAGCCCCCCGGTCCAGTTAGGAATTGCTGACCCCACGATCACGCGGTCGGCCGGGGTAGGCGCGTTGGTAATTTCTCCGGTAGCGTCAAGCCACTCGGCATCTCCGGTTTGCGGATTCACTCCATTGTAGCGAATCAAATAGAAGGTATTGATTGATTGCCCTTCAATGGCACGTTGCGAAGCGGTTCCTTCTATAAAGTCGGGTTCTTCCAGGTTCTGATCGTCTGGTAAATCGATCACTTCGTTCTCAAGGTATCCAGCGTTCAGACTAACGTACCACGAGAAATCTTCGTTTCTTACAATGTCCCCCCCAATAAGTAAGTCTACTCCCCGATTCTCCAATTCACCGGTGTTCTGGTTGATGTCCACAAAGCCCGTAGTGAGCGGAAGTGGCACCTCTAACAGCAAGTTGTCGGTATTCTTTATGTAGTAGTTAGCCTCCAAGGTCAAACGGTTATCGAATAACGCAGTAGAAATTCCCACATCGAGCTGAGTGGTTTCTTCCCACTGCAGGTTAGGATTGGCCGGTTGTAAAGGCGCAATACCTGGAATTCCGGCATAATCACCTAAGATACCTCCCTGATAGAGTCCTAACGAAGGATAGTAGCGGCTATTAAAGGCATTTAGCTCGCCAATCCGGTCGTTACCCGAAGTTCCGTAGCTGGCGGTAAGTTTCAAATTGTCAATGAATCCAACATCGGCTAAAAAGGGCTCGTCCGATAGAATCCATCCTGCGGAGGCTGCCCAAAAAACGCCGTAGCGGTTTTCAGAACCAAACCGCGACGAGCCGTCGCGACGAACGTTACCTTCCAGCAAATACCGGTCTCTGAAACGATAGTTAACACGGGCAAACTGCGACACGAGCGCCCACTTGGCCGCGTCAGCGGCAGTGATACTAGGGGTCGCAGCCGATACCACGTTGGGTAGTTGGTCACTCACAAATCCGGTACCTTCCACAGTGATGCGGTTAATATCGGACGTTTCGTAGCCATACCCTAACAACACACTAAGGTAGTGCTGCTCGGTTAGGTTTCTCTCAAAGCGCAACGTAGTGTTGTTTAGCCACTTGTTATCCTGGATGATGCGCTTGTATCCATAGCCTCCGGGCTCAACGATGTCAGGATCACGAGTGGTCTCCTCATTTTGTACTAGATCAATGCCGAAGCGACTTTGTAATACTAATCCGTCGAGCAGGTTATATTCCAGATCAAAGTTACCAGTGGTACGGCGGGATATCAACTCACGTTTACTCAAGTCCTCAATGGCCAATACATTGGCAATAAAACCAGTGTTGGTGTAGGTACCATCTTCGTTAAAGGGTTGTACCGTTGGCACTTGCAAGTAGGCCGAAGTAAGCGGAGCGAAAGTACTATTATCCGAACTAATACGGTCGTTGTCTAGCACGGATAGTCCTAAGTTTACGCCAAACTTAAGACGGTCGGTAGCTTGATGGTTTATATTAAACCGCCCGTTGAGTTTGTCAATGGCATTACCAATTGTAAATGCTTCTTCATTGTAGTAAGTACCTCCTACGTAGAAGGTAGTTTTTTCACCACCGCCGGTAGCCGACACACCGTAGTTATTGATTCTTCCAGTTCGAAGCACTGCGCCGGGCCAATCAAACCCACCTTCGCCAAAACTATCAGCCGTAGTAGGGTCAGCGGGGTCTTGTGCAGTCTCATAGGCAGCCCGAAACTCCCGGTACTGATCCGCATTCATCATGTCGAAGAAGTTAGTAGGCTCCGTAAATCCAGTGTAGTAATCGACGTTAATGGCAGTTTGCTGATTGTAACTTCCTTGCTTAGTAGTAATCAGTACCACCCCGTTAGCTCCTCGCGAGCCATAGATAGCCACTGCAGCCGCGTCCTTAAGCACGCTAATCGACTCAATTTCGTTAGGATTTAGATTCTGTAGTGGATTTAGCGGTTCTGCCCCCAAGTCATTAGAGTACTCACCATCGTTAAGGGGCACCCCGTCGATCACGTACAACGGCTGGTTGCCCGCCCCGATAGAAGAAGCTCCTCGAATGCGAACGTTAGCTCGCGCTCCAAGCACGCCTGAAGTGCCCACCATTTGTACACCAGCTGCCCGACCCTGTAATAGCTCTTGAACGTTAACTACTGGCTGATTCTCCAAATCTTCAGCATCAACTTGAGAAACCGACTGAAGACCGAACTTCTCGCTCTGAGTACCATAACCAACTACTACCACTTCTTCCAACGCCTGCACATCCGACGCTAAAGAAATGTTAATTGTGTTTTGGTTATTGATTTCAGTTTCTTTAGTAATATAGCCAATGAACGAGAACTGAAGGGTCTCAGCATCTTCTGGCACCTGCAAGCGGTAGTTACCATTAATATCGCTGACGGTGCCCACGGTGGTGCCCTTCACGATAACGTTGACCCCGGGCAGGCCCTCGTTGCTTTCATCGGAGGTAACGGTTCCGGAAACCGTGCGTTCTTGGGCCTGGGCGGCGATCGCAAAACCGACGACGAACAGCAGGCTCATCAAGCCCCGCGCCAGGAAACGTGTAGAGGTAATTCTCATACGGGTGTAGTTTGTAAGTTGACAAAGAAACAGAAATGCCTAACCTAAGAGGCGAACGAAGTGGTTACAAGCAGTTTTGGCAACGCTTTAAAAAGTAACCGACAAATCAAATAGAGCAGCTTCTGTGTAGTTAGGCTAAATTGAAAAGTAAAAGTAGTAAGTTTTGTAATAACAATCAATCTTTTCTACTGTCTGCTTCTACTTTCTTGATAATTATTACCTCTGTTGTCTGTTCGCTGACATCCCTTTCTCTCCATGAGCTCATACAGCTTGAGACAGACATCTGACTCAGTTCACCCCAGTAATTCAGTAGGAAAAATAATTGTTGCCCGTGGTAGAGGTGACAAGAAAAAACAGATGAAGCCCCGCCGGGCGGCGGGGTGGGTTTCATCCGGTAGTAGAACAAGCAGCCCTCTGGCTTAGGTAGTAAATACGGTAAAATAGGTAGTAGCCATGGTAGCAAGAACTGCTTGCGTTTATTACATGTAAATATAACCACCCCGGCAAGCTCCTCCTACCAATCTTACCCACGATGTGCCCCCTGGGGTAACATCTACTATTTATAACTATTTGAATAAATCGTATGACATAAATCATCTTTTGTCTTAAATTTCGCCGAGATCGGGTCTTTTTACCTAAAATTCCGCCTCCTTTGTTCAATTGGGTAACATCTGGCGCACAAAGAATTACCATGCAGTTCCTCCAGGAGATCATCGGACTATCCTACTTCCACTTTTATCCCCAGGTAGAATCGTTTCTGCCGCCCGGGGTAAAGAACGAGCGACTCTACCGTGCTATTCGTGACGGTGAGGTAACCACCGACGATGAGGCCCGCCTATTGATCTATGGCGACCAGACAGTCACCAAGAAGTACACGATGTTGAAGCAGCGACTTAGGGTGCAGGTAACCGACCACTACTACAAACTACTTTCGCAAACCGACGGTGAAGAACTGTTACCCGCCCTGAAGTACCGGCTCGACTACCTAAAAAACCTGGCCATCGTGCACACCTTAATTCGCCGGGGGCGCTACGCCCTGGCCCAGCAGTTGCTTAACCACCACCAGCGAACCGCCGAAGCGCAGTTCGACCTGCAAGCGGTGCAAGAGGGGCTTCAACTACAGCACCAGTTAGCCAGCTACCAGGGGAAGCAAGCCGCGGGGGAAGGCTACTACGAACAGCTGCGAAAGACGAGCCAACAGGCCGACGCGCTACGGCTGGCGCGCAGTCACTACCACACCGTCCGCCCGGAGCACCGACGGCGGTTGGCCCCCTCGGCCGACGTAGCCGAACAAGCCCGCGCGTTTGCCCGTGAGGTGCAGCAGCGTCAACGGCAAGCTCCCCATCCGGCGGTGGGCTTCTACGGGCGGCACCTCAGAATGCTGGCGCACCTGCACCGGGGCGATGCAGCCCGCTTCCGGCGTACGCTGTTCTTCCAGCAGCAGCACCTGCGTCGCTATGCCGCCCTACGCGACCTCGATCCCGTGGCCAACGCCGACCGTCTGGCTATGCAGTACTGGAGTACGGCACATCTAGGCGATCAATCGGAGATAGTGCAGCAGGCGATCAGTCAGTCTCGCGACGAGTCGCTGCCGGTAGTGGCCTGGCTAGTACTACGTGAGGTGGAGTGCGGACACTGGCTGCGGCGGGGCGACTACCACCGCGCCGGGCAGGTCTGCGAGCAATTGGCTGGTGAGGAAGATACTCTCACTGCTTCGCCCTACGACCGCGCCCGCTGGGAGCTTTACCGCGTCTACGTGGCCTACCTAAGCCGTAGCACGGGGCACTCAAGGTCAGCCCAGTCCACCGGTAGCGACAAGCGGGAATCACTGGCCGTACAAGAAGCGAGCGTCCAGCCACTGCTCACTGACCCGGGCTACGGCTGGCAGTGGTTTTTGCTGAAGGCGCTGCTCTGGTTGGAGGCCCCCTTTGCCGAACGCCGTCACTTTTTGGATCAGATAGAGGCTTACGCCTATCGGCACCTGGCCCACCAAAGCGAGCGGAGCGTCTACTTTTACCGGCAACTGCATGCATGGGTGGCTCAGACTGACAGCGAGCGGAAAGAGGCTCCTGCTTCTACGCTGAACGCTTGGCCACCCCCTACCGCGCGAGATCGCTTGCAAGAGGTTGTGCCGTACGAGCGGTTGGCCGCAGCGGCCAGCGGCAGCAATCTGTAGTAAAGGGGGAATGTACCTTTCGGTTATCTTCGGGGGTAGTAGCGAAAGGGGGGGGTAGGGTTGCCCCCGCGAGGCCCAAGTTGGGGGTCGCTTAAACATTTCTGGGACCGACAGGGGCTACCGAGAGGGTGGTTTGTTGTTCTTGAGATTAACTGAAGCACTACCCGTCGAGTAGCAGGCCGTTCAGAATAGGCTTAGCACTTTTTAGAGTTTAACCCTCTGACAACGCGCGAAGTGTAAGTATTAATGCGTTGCCAAGGCGTTCTGCAATATCAAAAAGGTACGGAGGTAATATTTAGAGCAAAAAGAAGCTACCCGGGGGGGGGGTAGCTGCTAAGCTATTTGCTGACCCAATGAAGAACCGCACGAAGGCTATTACTGCAAGAAAGTCGCCCGGTTTAGGTAGCCACTAATTTTTAATCTCGATAGTAATAGACTCAACCGATTCGGTAGGGTTGCCCGCCCGGTCGGTGGGTAGGTTGCTTACCGAAACGGTGGCCGGTTCGGTAGCCCCCCCTACGGGCTGGAAGCTGTAGGTCCAGGTTTGTCCATCGGTGGTGGTCATATTGGCTTCGGTTACGTAGGCCTGAGAGGCTCCTACTACCGACACCTTCACGGTATCTCGGGTGAGTAGCACTTCGCTAAACATCACCGTGAGGGTGCTGGTAGTAGTACTGTCTACCGGAGTGCGTGAGGCGAACAGCTCTCCGGTGGCGGGCGTATTATCCGTTTCGTACGTATCAAAGGTGACTACGGTATCCATGGTTACGCTACCGTAGAAAGCGGTCGTCACGGCTCCGTCGACGCTAATCTTGTCGGTACCATCGCCCGTTCCGGCGGTGTAGGTTGCCTCGAACGTGCGATCATCCACGCGGGTGACCGCACTCACTGCGCCTGCCACCGTGCCCGCGGCCGAAGCTACGCCCACCGTCGGGGCAGTCTCGATAGGCTGGTCGAAACTGATGCGGACGGGGCGGGTGGCTCCCGCCGCCAATACGGTGTCGTTCGACAGCGTAACGGTTGCTTCGGGGGCGGCGGTTGCTACCGCCACGTTTAGCTGGCCATTTACCCCGCGGGCGGCCACGGTAACGTCGCCACTACCCCCCGCCCCGAACACAACGGTGATAGTGGGAGTACCCTCACCGCTTAGAATGGTGGCCCCGGGGGTCGGGACCGCCCAGGTGTAGGTAGCACCCTCGTAGCGGTCGGCGGTGTAGGTTACCGTGTCGCCGGGAGCCAGTGCGGTGGGGCCCTCTACCATCAGTTCGGTGGGCTCGAAGACACCAACTTCATCGTCGTTGCAGGCTACGCTAAATAGCAGAGTGCCGATGGCAAGAACGCCGATGAAAGATTTAAGAGATAGGTGCGTACTCATAGTTTTTTTTGAAAAATAGTAAGCTGTAAATATAGAGAAGAAGCCGGACTTTTATTGATTGGCTAGGTTTTGTTTCTTGCAATTGAGTGCTCCTTTTTTGTAAATATTTCTTTCAATAGTGGTCAAGAATAGCGTTACTGTTGCCTTACATCAATTTAAAACATTATTACCCATGATACCTAAGACTCTGTTTCTTGTAAGCTTATCTACCATCGCTTTGCCCGGTCTGAGTCAACAGAACGATGGTACCGCCCAATCTAGTAATATCTACGGGGACGGGTTCAACGCACGGGTGCGGGAGGTACCATATACCCCCGGCGAAACCGAAGGTTCGTACTTCTTGTACAATAACTGGTCGCCCGGAACCATCGCTATGCGCAACGGTGAGGCGGTGCACGACGTGTTCCTAAAGTATGATGTTCAGAAGAACGCCCTTTCTATCAAAACCGATTCGGCCTACTACGTACTGCCGGTCGCCGACACCAAAGGTTTCACGATCTATGACAATGAGCAGAACGGGTTTAGGCAGTTTGTGGCAGCGCGAGATTACCAACTTAAAGAAACTCCGCTCACGGGGGCTTTAGAGGTACTGTACGATAATCGTTTATCACTCCTGAGCCGAACCGATTCTAAACTAATCGAGGCAAACTACTCGGGTGCGCTGAGTGGTGGGTCTACAAATGACAAGATTGTAAAAGAGAAAGAGTACTTTTTAGCTAACCACGGGCAATTGGTAGCACTACCCACCAAGAAGAAAGAAGCTATTGCCGTGTTGCAAGCGTACGACGAAGCAATAGAAGATTTTATGAAGAAGGAGCGGCTCAAACCCAAACGTGAAGCAGACTTAGTGCAAATCGTTGAGTATCTGAACCAAAAAAAGAGGTAGCTCTTTGGGAGCTACCTCTTTGGCTTATTAGTTCAATTAACTCAGTCCACATCCCACCACAGCCGGGTAGTCAGCAAGTCCTCACCCTGGGCGGCCACAGCGGCCCGGTAGTTTTCTTCGTTAGCTGACTGCTCGTCTAACGGATAACGCAAACGCAATGGAATTCCGGCACCTTCTAGTGGGCCATCGGCTGGCATCTGAAGAACGCCGAAGTCTAACCGACGGTACTCTGACCAAGCTTCGATGCCCTGCATGTAGAGCGATAGCCACTTTTGCTCACCAATTACTTCGTTCCAGGGCTCACCAGCAGCAACTTGGGCTTCGTAGTTTACGGTAGGCTGAGCCAGGTAGGCTTCAATACCCGCCGCATCTACCGAACCATCGTTCCAGTAGTTCATTGAGGCAGTTACCCCTTGGTTGTAAAATTCAGCTGCTGAACCGGCAATAAAACCACGCTCTACAGCTTCAGCCAACAGGAAGGCCACTTCGGCGTACTGCATATAGATGCCGTCGGCATCGGGGGCTAGCACTTCTGCCGAACGCTGAGAGATGGCATCATCTTGCGTAGCGGCAGCATTAATCTCATCCAGTCCGTACGCTTCGCCTACGTATTCCGGCGTACCAGCCACCACGCTATTGGCCGTTGGCTCTGCGTAAAAGTCGATACGCGGATCGTTCAGCTCCAGCAGCTTGTCGACCAGCACGTTGCTCACTGCGAAATCGTTTCGCGTTTTAAAATCTTCGTTCAGCGGATTGTTGTTGGGCGCACTGGGCAGGTAGGAGAAGAGGGCATTGTCGTCGTTGCTCTCCATCACTCCGGCGGCTACCGCCTCAGCGACGGCAGCTCCTGCCGCAGCAGCGTCTCTGTCAGCCATCCGCATGGCTACGCGAAGCTTGAGCGAATTGACAAACTTTTTCCACTTCGTCATGTCGCCACCGTAGATGGCATCGCCAGCGGGTCCGGTCCCTTCCAACTCAATCCGATCACTCGCTTCGGTAAGCTGCGACAGGAACGTACGGTAGATTTCCTCTTGTGAGTCGTAAGCGGGGTTAGGAAACTCCTCGATTTGCAGCGCTTGCGAATAGGGAGCATACCCCCAGGTATCGGTAACAATTTGCATGATCCACACCTTGAGCGACGTAGCAACCGCAATTTGGTTGTTGTTCGTACCAAAACTACCAGCGTTTTCCTCAGGAAACTCTTCGTTCAGGCGAATGATCTCGTCCAGATCGCGCATTCCACCTCCGTTGGGAGTTGAGCCGTCGGTGGCCGCCCGACCAGCGTAGAAGTAAAGCCAGTAGGTATTACTAATTGCTGAGCGAAATGCGTAGCGGCTTTCGTTAGAGTACTGGTTAGAAGACCAGTACTGCGCTAACTGCATTCCCCGACGACCGTTGGTCCACTCGTTCCAGGTATGATCCATCAACTGCTTCTGTGCCGAGGTGAGCAGGGCACTAGTGGGCACCACCGGTGGCTGGTTGGGATCAGTGTTGATCTCTTCGAAATTATCGGTACAAGCTCCTACCAGCACGGCAAGTAGCAAGCTGGCAACGTATTTTAGATATGTTTTCATCGTTTTAATAATCAGTGTTAATTATTTGATGTAGTTACTTTTAGGGTGCGTTCGCAGTGTTCAGCCGCAACGTTCTATCTTCGGCAGAAGACCACAAACGCGCCTTGTTCCAAGAATAAGCTTTCTACTAGAACTTAAGATTTACGTTCACTCCAAAAGAGCGCTCGGTAGGCAGCTGCCCTCCCTCAAAGCCCTGAATGTTGCTAGAGCTCACTGCTCCTTCAGGATCAACGTGGGGAATGTTCTTGTGCAGAATTGCCAAGTTTCTTCCTACCAGTGAGATGGTAACGTTACTGAACGGCGTGTTCTCAAACAGCGAACTCGGCAGTGAGTATCCTAGCTGTACTTCCCGTAGCTTAACGAAAGTAGCATCAAACACATTCTGCGAAGCGCGCCCTCGGATGTAGTGATCGGCTCCCCATCGGTTGGCGGAGATTGCCTCGGTATTGATCGTACCATCGGAAACCGGATAGCCATCTTCATCAACGGCGGGGCTGCCATCAGCGTTTTGGCCTTGCACTACAGCATCAAGCACCACTCCAACGCCCTCGTCGCGAATGTTACCCGCGGGGGTTTCAACCGCAGTTTCGGCCAGTGTTCCGCTATAGTGGCCCCACATGTGCGACAGCGAATAGAGTGATCCACCCCGTTGCATATCAATCAGAGCGCTCAGTCGTAGTCCCTTGTAGCTAATGGTATTAGATAAACCGCCGGTCCAATCGGCCAGCACTGAACCTACTACTCCTTGCTCGGGCTCCTCTACGTAGCGCCCATTACCATCTACAATATACTTGCCCGTTGCTGGGTCTACAGCAATGGTAGGCCCAACGATTGATCCGTAAGGCTCTCCTTCCTTAGCTTCTACGTATACTCCGAATAGCGAAGACAAACGGATAGTCTCGGTATCTTCGGTTAGCTCTACCACTTGGTTAACGTTGCGCGCCCAGTTAACATTAATATCCCATCGCAATGAATTGTTGAGCTGAATAGGAGTGGCGGATAGCATCAACTCTAACCCTTGATTAGTTACTTTTCCAGCGTTTACTACCCGGCTAGAGTAGCCCGTAGCACCTGATACGTCTACCGCAAAAATTTGATCGCGGCTTTCGGAGTTGTAGTAGGTCGCGTCTAAGTTTAGGCGATTGTTAAAGAAGCCTAACTGTGCCCCCACTTCCCAGGCAGTGGTGATCTCCGGCCTCAGGTCAGCGTTGTTTAAGCTATTGGGCACCGTTGCATTGGCAAAGCTTCCGTAGTTAGCAATCGGAACATAGGTGAGCTGTAAACGATACGGGTCGGTATCGTTACCAACCTGCGCCCAGCCGACGCGCACTTTACCAAGCGATAACCAGCTCGGGCTCACCAGTTCAGAGAATACGAAGCTACCGGTGGCTGAAGGATAGAAGTAAGAGTTGTTTCCTTCGGGCAGCGTGGATGACCAGTCGTTTCGGGCGGTCACGTCTAAGTACAGGAAGTCACGATAGCCAAATGAAGCGCTTCCGAATATTGAGTTAACCTGCTTTTCTTCAAAGTAGTCGATCACTCGCGGGTTGCCGCCGGAGTTAGCGATGTTGAAGAAGTTAGGAATGTTCAGTCCGTCTTGCGTACGGGCTTCGTTGCGGTAGTAGTTGTTCAAACGAATGTTTCCACCAACAAAGCCTGATAAACTGATATTCTCGCTGATGTTGGTATTCACGTTAGCGATCAGGTCAAAGTTAGACTCGTTCACCTGCCGGATAGCTTCTTCGTAGTAGGGTTCTTCTACCGAACCGATCTCCGCACGCTCTTCTCGCCGATCGGTGTACTGATCGGTCATGGCCCGACCGGTAACGGTTAGCCAATCGGTGAACTCGTATGACAATGACATGTTACCAAAAACACGATTTCGAGCATCTTCCTGGAAGTTCACGTAGCGATCCCAGAATGGATTGTTGAAGTAGTTCGGAGCTGCGTTGTCCTGCCCCTTGCGGTTCCAGGTACGTTGCGTGCCATCGGGATTGCGGTAGTTACGCAAACGATCAGTATCTATCTGACGCTGGTACCACTGGTTAAACGCCTGCATCACATTGCGGTCGCCGTAGCCGGTGGCGGGACGTCCCTTCACGTCGGTGCCCACGTAGTTAGCCGTTACTGCCGCTGTCATCCGCTCGGTGAGGTCAACCGACCCACTGAAGTTAACGGTGTTTCTATCAAGGGTAGAGTTTTCTTGGGTGCCCTGCTGGCTTAGGTTGGTGTAAGACAGGCGAAAAGCAGCTTTCTCATTACCGCCGCTAAGAGCAACATTGTTGTTCCAGGTGCGACCCAAACGGAAGAAATCTTCCACGTTATTAGGGCTGGGCAACATGGGGCGAGTCACGCCGAAGTTCTCAGTGTCCCACTCGTCGTAACTGTCCCAATGGCGGGTAACCACTGAGCCGTCTAGCGGTGCTCCCCAGCTTCCGTCCAGTCCGTGGTTGATAATCGGGTTGCCACCGGCGTCCAGTACGCGGTCACCGTTTCCATCAAGGATCAAAGCGGCACCGTACTTGTTTTGGTAGTCGGGCAATACGAACACCTGCTGGAATGACAGTCCGGAGTTCACGCTTACGCCAATTCCTTTGCGGGCGCTTCCTTTTTTGGTGGTAATTTCAATAACCCCGTTAGAACCCCGTGAGCCATAAATGGCCGAAGCAGCGGGACCCTTTAGTACGGTGATCGAGGCAATGTCGTCGGGGTTCAGGTCTTGTGCGGCGTTTCCGTAGTCATACCCCCCGGCGGCTGATGCTTGAGCACCCGTAGTAAAGTTAGAGTTGTCAATAGGCGTACCATCTACCACAAACAAAGGCTGGTTGTCGCCTCGGATCGAGTTGGCGCCCCGCACCAGGATGCGTGACGAACCCCCGATGTTGCTAGACCCGGTAATCTGCACCCCGGCTACTTTGCCGGACAGTGAGTTGACCAGGTTAGTCTCACGAGCCTTTACTAAGCCTTCGCCGTCAATTTCCTGCACGGCGTAGCCTAAAGAAGCTTCCTTACGCTCCATACCCAAACCGGTTACGATCACCTCGGATAGTTGCTTGGCGTCTTCGCTCATCTTCATATTGATAACCGACTGGTTGCCAATTTCTACTTCTCGGCCCTCAAGGCCAATGAAGCTGAACGTTAGGGTACCTCCTTCTTCAGGTACCTGCAGGCGGTACGTTCCTTCAATATCGGTTACGGTTCCGATGGTGGTGTTTTTTAGCACCACGTTCACCCCGGGAAGGCCCCCGCCGTCTTCGGCGCTGGTAACCACTCCGGAGATAGTGCGCTCCTGCGCAAACGCGCTCAGTGAGCAGAACGCCAGCAACAGTCCAACCAGGGCCATAATCCGCAGATTACGCCAGTGGCCGACTTGTACGTAGTTAGTAAAACTTGTTCTCATAAAAGGTGTAGGATTTAAATTGATAATAAGTAAGCAAAATGGTTTACACTAGCCGAGTTAACTGAAAAATAGGACAATCGAGTAATGAGTGGTCGCCAGGCAGTTGGCGTTTCTAGTAAAACAAAAGGTCGCCAATCGTAGTGGATGAAACCATAAAAGGGGAATGCACGCGTATAATTACGCATGTACTTTTTTAAGTAATTGTAAAACTAAAGGATAAATATTTTAAAACCAACCTTCTGTTTTAAATCTTTGCTTTGGAAGGATTATAAGTCGTTTTGGGTAGCGCTTACCCTATTCCGTATGGTATCCTGAGAGTTTTAGCAAACTTCATTCTTGTCAGAATGTGGGTGGTGCTTCAGAAAGTATGATGACCTAATTGATTGACAGCCAGAGACATTAGAGGTAACTTTGTATGTTATGACGATACAAATTACCCTTTACTGCCCTGGCTGTCAGAGTGCCAATGTTGTT
>JBASAY010000054.1:0-10873 GCA_049650865.1 Tunicatimonas sp. | reverse complement strand
GATGGGGCCCGACGGAGCGTTGTATTTGCTGGAATACGGAAAAAACTGGTACGCCCCTAACCAAGATGCCCAACTTAGTCGGATCACTTATCATCAGGATACCACTTCGCTCCCGGAGGCAGTGCCGCCCCCGTTAGCAGAAGGTGCCGCCCCGTCAGCAGCCGGTCATCAGGCGAACGCAACCGAGCTAGGAGCCCAGTTGATTTCTGCTAGTGACTGTGAGGCTTGCCACGCGATGGATCAAAAGTCGGTGGGCCCGTCCTTTCGGGCTATTGCCGCCCACTACACAACAGACTCTGCCGTGGTAGCGCAGCTAACCCAGAAAATAATCAACGGTGGGGGCGGGGTATGGGGGCCGAACTACATGAGCGCTCATCCGCAACTTAGCCCCGCCGAAGCGCAGTCAATGGTTACTTATATTCTTGGTTTGCATTAAGATTACGCTGGAGCGGCTGGAGTTTCGGACCGGCGGGTTTCGGATGGACCAATTTTCTCGCTTGGGAGCGTGGCCTACCTACCCTAAGACCACTATGGCTAATTCCGACATTCCTACTTCGAGCGCCATCTTCGATGTAGACGACCTTGCGGATAATCCCAAGAAAAGGCTTATAATCTTGACAAAGCGCATTGAAAAACAAGTAACCAAATGAACGGCGTAACTCGACAACCAATAAAGACAATCAAACGCATCATCACCGCCGGTCTGCTGATGGTAGGCTTGCGGGGGTACGCATCCGACAAATCCCGGCCCATTGTTAACCAGTCGGGCTACAACTTGTGCGAGGGCAAACGCTTTGTTTGCTACGGAGCCGAAGATGGCACTCCGTTCTCTATTATCTGGGCGAAGGATTCTACCAATGAAGACGCTAAAAGTCAGTACTCCGGAGTTATTGAGAACTTCGCGGGTGATTTTACCGATTTCAATCCGATCACCACCGAAGAGTTCGTGGTTAGCGTGCCCGATTACGGGGTTTCTCATCCCTTCTGGATTGCCGACCACCTGATAGAAGGATTGTCGTCCCGACTGGCCTACGAGCACTTCATCGACGTGCGGGGCTCGGAAGACTCCAAGGTTTCACCGGCCTCCATCACGGGCGGGGGGCCGTCTCGCGACGGGGGCGGGCAAACGCTGGAAGCACTCTACGAAGTGCTGCTCTACGCATCGAATCCGGCGCTCTTCAACCAATGGACGACCGAACTGCGTGGCATGCAAACCCCCGACTTGATCGATCTAATTCTGTGGCACGCTGAGTTTTGTTACAATAATATTGACTATAAGGGCGGCAGTTCGTCGCACCTTCAGATCTACGAGTTCGACTACGCGGAGCGCGTTCGGTACTTTGGCTTCGAAGACGGAGAAAAGCAGCAGTTCGACCGGCAGAATATGCTCGATCAGCTCGCTGCCGTGTGCGCGGCCTACCGCCCCTTCTTACACCCCTACTTGGACGAAGAGACGTTCCGGAAGTACCGAAAAGCCTGCCTCGACCGTTGGGAGCGCTACGACCGGCACCAGGAAGTAAGGTACTGGACCTACAGCATGAAGTGGATCGACGAGGGCTACCGGGAGTTCAACGAGCAGGGAAATGCCTTCGGCCAGGGACTGCTTCGAAACACCATGATGTACCTGTGCGAAAATAACGAACCCGACGGGCAACCCCAGAAATTTCTGAACTACGCCCACGCGTGCGCCACCGACATTGTCGATAACTGGGATTTAAACAGTCCCTGGCACACGTGGGCGTTACGCAATGCCGAACACATCACACCGCAAGCCCTGGCTTTCTATCAGCTCTCGGTGCCGGATCATCCAACAGAAGGAGTCAAGGAGAAACTAACCGACTACCGCGATTACGTGTACGCGCGTACCGATAACTTCTGGCAGTACCGGAAGCACAGTGAAGAAGAATGGGCGCACCCTAAGAGTAAGGAGGTGGGCACCGTGAGCGGCCTCGGTGGGTCCTTCTTCGCGGTAGCTGCGGTACTGGACGACCCAAAACTCCGAGCGATTGGCTGGAGCCAGGTCAACTTTGTGTTCGGTCTCAATCCCAACGAAGCGCACCTGAGTCACCGGGACTCGATTCGTGAGGCGCGCAACGGCTACTGGAAGGGGGTGGAGGAAGACTGGCCCTTTGAGGAGCCGCGGGGCACCGGCATGCTCGGCGGGGTACGGGGTACCCTGGACGGTTCTCCGGCCGACGGGGGCTTTCCCTACAATCCGGAGCACCTCTACGGCGGCGAACTCGACCATTATTTCCATACCGAGGGATGGGCCATCTCCAATCGGGCCTGGATGAGCTCGATTGTCTTCTCTACGCTCGGTTCGCACGAGCTGCGGGTGATGAACCAAGACCGAAGTTTGGCGGATACCCTCAACTACGGGGATGTGGTGACGATTGAGCTCAAAGCGGCCCTCAATCTCAACTGGAACCAGCGAGAGTCCGGAACGGTGACGGTTCAGGTAGACGAACAAGCGCCGTTTGCGGTGCAGGTTTTGGAGACCGGAGAGAACACCGGCTTGTTTACCGGTACGCTACAGCTTAATTATCCCCAGAAAACGAGGGTTCGTATCTCTTACGGGCACTTTGGTTTTGCAAAGAGTACTTCACTCTACATGAGGAAGCTACAGGATCAGCCCGACTTGCAAATGTTTTAAACCGGCCGCAAGCGATGCGTTATGTTTACGGCGGATTGTCTATCCCTAGCATGGGGCTTTTAGCGCGGGAGAAGGTAAATCGCCGTTTTTTTCTTAGGTTTGGTCGCTTAACCAAAACCATCCCCTTTGGCCCTCGCAACCATCGACTGGGCAATCATCTTCGGATTTTTCGCCATTTCGCTTCTCATTGGCCTCTACGCGGCTCGCACGGCCGGTAAAAGCGCGGCTAACTTCTTCCTGTCGGGCCGTAATATGCCCTGGTGGCTGCTGGGCGTATCAATGGTAGCCACCACCTTCTCGAGCGATACCCCTAATCTGGTGACCGACATTGTGCGGCAGAACGGGGTGGCGGGCAACTGGGCGTGGTGGGCCTTCCTGCTCACCGGTATGCTCACCGTGTTCGTGTACGCCAAGCTGTGGCGGCGCTCTAACGTGCTCACCGACATTGAGTTCTACGAGTTGCGCTACAGCGGTCGCTGGGCGGCCTTCCTGCGGGGGTTCCGGGCGCTCTACCTGGGCGTATTCTTTAACGTGATGGTGATGGCCTCGGTATCACTGGCGGCCATCAAGATCGGGGCGGTGATGCTGCAGTGGTCGGCCCTGCAAACCCTGGCCGTATCACTGGCCATCACGGCTGTCTACAGCACCGTGGGCGGACTCAAGGGCATTTTGCTCACTGACTTCTTCCAGTTCTTTATCTCGATGATTGGCGCGGTGGGTGCAGCGATGATCATCGTGAACCTGCCCGAGGTGGGCGGACTCACCGAGTTGATCACCCACGAGCGGGTGGTAGACAAGCTGGCGCTGCTTCCCGACTTTTCGGATAGCGACGCGGTGATCACGCTGTTGGTGCTGCCGCTGGCGGTGCAGTGGTGGAGCGTGTGGTACCCGGGGGCGGAGCCGGGCGGCGGGGGCTACCTGGCGCAGCGCATGCTGGCCGCTAAAGACGAACGCGGAGCCATCGCCGCTACGCTCTTTTTCAATGCCACCCACTACGCCCTGCGGCCCTGGCCCTGGATCTTGGTGGCCCTGGCCTCGCTCATTGTGTTCCCTACGGTAGAATCTATGCGCACCGCCTTTCCCAACATCGACGTGCAGTACGTGCAGAACGACTTTGCCTATCCGGCCATGCTGAGCTTTTTGCCTACCGGCTTTTTAGGAGTGGTGGTGGCCTCGCTGATTGCCGCCTTTATGTCGACCATTTCTACCCAAGTCAACTGGGGATCATCCTACATCGTGAACGACTTTTACCAGCGCTTCGTGAACCCGCAGGCCACGGAAAAGCAACTGGTGCGGGCCGGACAGATCAGTACGGTCGGTCTGATGGTGGCTACCCTGATCTTTGCCCTCCTGCTAAGCAATGCGTTGCAAGCATTCAACATCTTGTTGCAAGTGGGGGCGGGTACCGGGCTCATCTTTATCCTGCGCTGGTTCTGGTGGCGCATCAACGCCTACAGCGAAATTGCCGCCATGCTAATTTCTTTCTTGGTGGCCTTGTACCTGGAAATCTTTCATCCGATGCTGGGGCTAGAGCCACTGGGCACCGGCGCGAAGCTGCTCTGGGGCGTGGGCATCACCACGGTGGGCTGGCTCACGGTCACTCTTCTCACTCCCCCCACCGACCGGGCCACGCTGCGTAGGTTTTATCGCTTGGTGCACCCTGGCGGACCCGGTTGGAAACCCATCGTAGAAGAAGCGCGGCAAGAAGGTGAACCGCTAGAAGAAGCTAACGCTGCCTGGGACGTACCCTGGGGAATTTTGTGCATGTTTTTGGGCGTGACCGCGGTCTACAGTACGCTATTTGCTACCGGACAGTGGATTTACGGTCGGTATACCTTGGCCACGGTGCTGACTGCTGTGGCCGTGGTAGCCGCTTTTTTGTTATTTAAAGCCTGGGCGCGGATCAGTACCCGCGCCGAAAACGAAGTATCGCAATGAAAAAACCAACGCTCTTGGTAATGGCGGCCGGACTGGGCAGCCGCTACGGCAGTTTGAAGCAGATGGACCCCTTCGGTCCGTCGGGCGAAACGATTATTGACTACTCTGTCTACGACGCGCGGCGCGCCGGATTTGGCAAGGTGGTCTTCGTGGTGCGCGAGGCGATCCTAGAAGACTTTAAACAGACCATCCTGTCGCGCTTCACCGACCGCATCGAGGTAGACTACGTGTTGCAGGAGGTGGACCAGGTACCCGATGGAGTGGCGGTGCCAGCCGAGCGCGTGAAACCCTGGGGCACGGGCCACGCTGTGCTGGTGGCGGCCGCCAAGGTGCACGAACCCTTCGCCGTAATCAATGCCGACGATTATTACGGAGCGCAGTCGTTCCAATTGATGGCCGATTACCTCACGGGAGTTGCCCACGATGCGCACGAGTACTGCCTGCTGGGTTACCGTCTGGAGAATACCCTGTCGGAGCACGGGCACGTATCGCGCGGGGTGTGTGAGATTGACGATGCGGGGTACCTGCAGCAGGTGACCGAACGCACCAAAATCTACCGCACCGACGACGGGGGCGTGGTGTACGAAGAAAATGGCAGAACCGTACCGCTCACCGGGCAAGAAACCGTGTCGATGAACCTGATGGGCTTTGCGCCCTCGGCCTTTGCCTACTTCGAAGAATACTTCCGTGATTTCATTCGGGAGCGCGGGCAGGAGCTAAAGTCGGAGTTTTATTTACCCTTCGTGATGAATGAGGTGATCCAGCGGCAGATTGCCCGGGTGAAAGTCGTCACCACGCCCGACCGCTGGTTCGGGGTCACCTACCAAGCCGACAAGGCGGTGGCGCAGCAACGATTTAAAGAGCTGGTGCAACAGGGCGTGTACCCGGAAAGATTGTGGGCCGAAGGGTGAGTGAAGCAGTCGGTGGGTTGCATGATGATGTTCTTCGGCAAGTTCTCACGCACTTCCAAGTTAACAACCCTTGTAGCGTAAAACCCTTCGGGGCGGGGCACGTGCACGATACGTTTCGGGTGCAGGATGGCCAGGGAACACCCTTTCTGCTACAGCGCATCAATCACGCGGTGTTCAGAGATGTCGAGGGAATGATGCGCAACATGGAGCGCGTTACGCAGCACCTGCGGCAGAAAATTACTACTCTCTCTGAGCTTGCCTCGCTTACCACCTTCCAACTGGTTCGCACCAACGACGGAAGGCTTTTCTATCGAGACGAAGCAGGAAGCTGCTGGCGGGTGCTCACCTTTGTTGCGGGCGGCACAGCCTACCAGCGCACTCCTTCGGCTACTATTGCCCGGGAAGCAGGGCGCGCTTTTGGGCAATTTTCGTCTTTGCTGCGCGACTTACCGGGCGAGCCGCTGGTTGAGACCATTCCGCAGTTCCACCACTTGGCTCTCCGACTGACGACTTTTGAGCAAGCGCTGGCCGCCAACGTAGCGCAGCATGCTTCGGAGGTCCAGACCGAAGTGGCCTTCGTGCGGCAGCGTGCGCCCGAACTGCTGCGTCTGCATACGCTCATCGATGCGGGGCAGTTTCCTTCCCGGATCACGCATAACGACACCAAACTCAACAACGTACTGCTCGATCCGGAGACCCATCGGGCGCGCGCTGTGGTGGACCTGGACACGGTAATGCCCGGCACGGTACTGCACGACTTCGGCGACGCGATTCGCACCGTAGCCAGCACCGCCGCTGAGGATGAAGCGGATTTGCGTCGAGTGCGGTTTCACTTGCCCTATTACGAAGCGTTTGCCGAGGGATACTTAGCCGAAACAAGTGCATTTCTAACCGCTAGAGAGATCAAGTACCTTCCGTTGTCAGCCCGCTACATGACCTTTATTATGGGAGTGCGGATGCTCACCGATTATCTGGCTGGGGACACCTACTACAAAACCACGTATCCCAACCACAATTTAGACCGAGCTCGGAACCAGTTTTGGTTGATTGAGCAGATGGAAGAACAGCACGAAGAGATGGTGCGGGTGGTTCAGAAGCTTATCAAGCTACCAGAATAACTTTACCGGGTAATTCTTGAAGTGCGGATCGCTTGAGATCAAGGTCAGATTTTCCACTATAGCTTGGCTGATGATTAGTCGATCAAACGGATCGCGGTGCTTACCTTGATAAGCGAGCGTTTCTACCGCTTCCAAATGATCTACGGTAATGGGTAGCAGGTTAACTTGTTTTTCGGTTACCTGATTTCTGATATTATTGAGGTCCGTTGAGAACTCAAGCTTGTTGAGACTACGCTTTATAGCAATTTCCCACAAGCTAACTACAGTGATAGAAGTTGTATTATGAGTATCTTCAATAACATCACGAACCGCTTTTGATAGTCGCGGATCATCATCCAAAGACCAAATGACAATTTGAGTGTCGAGTAAGTAATTCATTACTCCGGCATATAATCTTTGAAGTCGTCTAGTGGCTCATTGAAATCGTCAGCCATATACGTAACAAACCCTTTCATACATCCAACCAACCCCCGTTTCTCGCTTGGCTCTGGAAAGCTGGCTACTTTTGAAACAGAAACGACTTTGGCTAGATGCTCTTTTTGGTTTTCGGTAATAAATACTTCCTCTCCGTTAGCTAAGGCCTGCTTCACCGCCTCGGCAGTCGTAGGAGATAGTTCCTGTAAGTCAATGGTTGTCATAGCTGATGTTGTTAGAGTAATCGGCTTGCCTTTCTACGCTAGAACGTGCTCCGTGAGACTGAAGTTGCTTTCTGTGAGGAGCTAAGTCTCATAAGCCCTTCTCGTTTACCAACTATGGTTACCGTCTGTTGACACTTTAGCACATAAGAAAACTCGCAAGTAGTCTACTGGTCTCCCGAGCGGAAACACATTCAGGGAACCTTAAACTCTTCCAGGTCCGCAATCATTAGCAGCAGTTCGCCTACCGTAGGTTGCACCTCCCGATAGTAAGTAAGGATACTCTCCCGAGCGGCATCGCCCTTGATACGTTCTGCCCAGGTTTCTGCCAACTCCGGTGGGGCCGGGCGCTCCGGTTGCAGTGCGTGAAAGGGATAGGCCTGCGCGTACTGCGTGCCACGCAAGCTCTTGTAGGTTTGTGCGCCTCGCATTTCCAGCGAGTCCATTGCGTACAAGTCGTGCATAAACCCCCAAAGGCCTAACCACTGTGCCGCCGCAAAGTAGGGTGAATCTGCATCCACATCAGAGATATAGGTAGTTTTCGCTCCGTGCTGGTGCAATAGTTTTTGCACCACCCGTACGGGTACTTCGGGCACCGACGTGCCGGTTTGAATGGTGACGTGCGCGGCAATCCCCGCTGCCTGCCCCAGGGCCGTCCAGGTGGATTCCAGCCGCAGGCCACTGAAGCCGACGTGACTGGCCGATACCGCTACCGGCACCAGTAGGTTATCAAAACCTCGGGGCACAATCACGCCGAGCGGAATCTGAAAGGGGGCCGGAATGTAGTTGAAGTCGCCGTCGGCCACGTCGGGGTGCAGGGTAGCGGGGGCCACCCCGTGGCAATTCAGGGCGTAGTCGCCGATGGCAATGGCGTCGTCCTTTGGTTGGGTAATCAACGTATTATCAATAGTGCGAATATCATTCTGGGTGAACACGTAGTGCCCCCGGATGCGGCGCGCCTCGCGGATATAGAGCCGGGGCGGAAAGTGATCAGTATCCCCGAACTCATCCTTGGCCAGGCCCCACTGCCGGGCTTCGGCACGAAACTTCTCGGGCACCGCCGCGTCGTTCTGCACGAAGTACAACATGCCCAGTAAGTGATTGCGGTGGCGCTCCACAATGACCCGGCGGGTTTCAGTATCTCCTTCGGGGTAGGCGTAGTTTTCGCCCAGCAGCGCCATGCGCACCGGGGCGCTCTTGATGTCGTTTACGTCGGCCTTGCGGTTGGGCAGCATCTGGGTGCGAAACAGGCCGTCGTTGCCCTTTTCCACAAACACCTGCGATACTTTTCCCTCCCGAAGTACCTGCGCAATACCCACGTAGTCTTCACGGCGGTAGCCGGGCGGTTTCGGCACCAGCGTCCGGTTGGCCGGATCGTCGGTCATGATGGGCCGAAAGTTGTACGCCTGAATTTTCTGGTCGGCGGTGCCGTTGCTGCCGGGCAAGATTACCCCGTAGCGATAGAAGATTTTACCAGCCAGAAACTCGCCGTACTCCTCGCGCGACTCCCGGCCCACCCAGTAGTCGGCCCCGGCTCGGGCGGCCAGGTCTCCTTCGTAGGTAGCGTCAACAAACACCCTTCCTCGCACCGCAAGCGTATCGCCCGTCTGCGTATCGGTGAGCGATACCGAGTGGATAAGTTTGGCACTATCCGCTCCGGTCTGGTAAGCTACGTCGGTTAGCCGAAGGTTGGTTCGCGTGGTAATCTGATCGTACTCACCGAGCATCTGCCGGAAGATAGCGAGCGTGACGTGCGGTTCGGCGTGGATGCCCCCGTGCGAAGCCTGATGCTGCTCGGAGCCCGTGCCATACTTTTCGGCGTAGTACGCTTCTACCCGCTGGGTATAGTCCAGAAAAGTGCCGCCCAGTACTTCGTAGGAGATAAAATCAGTGAACGACAACCCCGCCGTCATCAGCCCACCAACCTGAGCGTATTCCTCGGCTAGTAGTACGGTATGGTCGTAGCGAGCGGCGTTAATGGCGGCGGCAATGCCCGCCGGGGTGGCGCCCACCACCACCAGGTCGTAGTCGGCTGAATCTTGCTGCGCGACGCTGCTAAGCGGCCAAAAAGCACTCAGCCCGCCGATTAGCAGACATAAAGCGGTGATTCGTTCTTTTGTGAATCCTTCTAAAATGCCCATACCAGCTTGGTAGAGGGCGACAGCACCGACAGCGGGGTGATATCAGTGGGGGCACTCGCGTTGCGGCTTCGCTCCGAATCGGGGTAGGTAAGTCGACTCGCCCGCCCTTCGGGGTTCACCGGCGACAATACGTCTACACGACGCGTCTCATTATAAGCCTCGATGAACTGAAACTGGGTGAAGTAGATAATCTTCTGCCGGACAATGTCTTCCACGGTCAAGTTACCTACTCCGAGAGCTACCGCAGCGTATCCCAGGTAGGTGCCGATTTCCTCTTCGGACAGCGCCTGACTTGGGTCGAACAGCGAGGCTTGGCTTAGGGCCAGCTCCACCGCCTCAAGGTACGTGGCGTAGGCCGCCGCACCGTCGCCCAGCCGGAGTTGCGCTTCGGCCTCGATGAATAATAACTCTACGTAGGTAAGTATGGGAAAGGGGGCGTCTAGCTCCTGTAAAAAAGTGGGTTTAGAGTAAAAATTTCCGTTCGGATTCTGAAAGTCTTCGCGCAGTTGCCCGTTGGGCCCGGGGGTGCGCTCGCCCACCGAGTCGGGCACGGTGAGCCAGAGCGCTGCCCGAGGGTCTTCGTTCACGTCGCCACTCGGAGTAAATGCCTGCATGGCGGTAAATAGACCCGTACCGGCCGCCGAGCGGGGTTGAATAAACTCGGGCACGGCCAACGGGTTGCCGTTCTGCTGAATGTCGGCGTAGACAGATACCACAAAGCTCTCATCTTGGTTAGCAAACGAGTTGGCCAGGGCACTCAGACTCTGCTGGGCGTTGGCCGGGTCCACGTTGATCAGCTTCATGTACAAGCGGGCCTTCAGACCGTGCGCCGTTTTCGCCCACTGCGATAGGTCGCCCCCAAACACCACGTCGTCGTTGGTGGGCACCGCGGCGTCGGGGTCGCGGTTCAGATTGGCGATGGCTTCGTCTAAAATGGCGTGGATGTCGTCGTAGAGTTCGGCATGGTTGGCAAACCCCGGGGCCCGCACCTCGCTTTGCAACGCTTCTTCGAAGGGAATGTCTCCGTACAGATCAATTAGGTTGGTCCAGGTGAAGGCCTCAACCACTCCGGCAATGCCCGCGTACCCCCAGGCTTCTTCGGTAGCCGCCCGCTCCTTCATGATTTTCAGATCATTGAGCAGCGCGTAGCCTTCTTCCCAGGCTTCGCCGTTAAAGAGGTTAAGGGCGCTGTAGGGATTGTTGCCTAGCGTGTAGGCCGTTACCTCGGCAGCGTAGCCCGCCCAAATGGCTCCGTTTCCGCCTACCACCTCTTGGTTATAGCTCAAGATCACCTGGGGCAATAACGTGTTGAAGTTGGCTTCGCTTACCAAGTTGGGGTTCGTATCAATTTCGTTGAGGGTCTCCTCCGAGCAGGCAGCCAACCCGAGGAGCGCTAGGGCAATAATTACTGGAATGTATCTCATAATCGCGGTCTTTGGTGCGTAGTGATCAATTGATTTAGTGCGTTGCTAGAAAG
>JBASAY010000053.1:0-7725 GCA_049650865.1 Tunicatimonas sp. | reverse complement strand
CCGCCGTGAAACTGCCCTGGCCCGTTCCCGCTAGCAGCAGGCCCGTTTGGGCGTCGTACCAGGCTTCGGTGGCCGAAGTGCCTCGGTTGCTGCCCACCAACAGCAGATCCAGGTGCTGGTCGCCATCGAAGTAGCCCGGTAGCAGGTGCTGCACCGGACCCACCTGGGCCAGGGTAGGCAGAGGATGTACCTCGAAGTGATCCCCTCGGTTCTCCAGATAGATACTCTCCAGCGTAGTTATCGAGTCTACGGTGCTTTTTTCCAACTGCTCTTCGGTGAGGATGTCATCGACGGTAGCCGCCGCGTAATCTAGATAGAAGGGAAACTTCTTTCTGAGTTCGATAATCTGTCGCGTGAGCGCGTCGTACGAAGCCACCGGAAAGGCCTGGCGCTGCCCCTCTTCATCCGGAAGGTACTGGGTGAGAATGGCGTCGGTCTTGGCATCCGTGTTTAGCAACCCGGCGTAACGAACCAGGGGTTCGCGGGCCGAGGCCTGGTAGTTGGTATTAAGCCCCAGGTTGCCCACCACGTAGTCGGTATCCCCGTCGGCGTCGAAGTCTCCGGCCGCTAAGCTGCTCCACCAACCGTGGGTTTGGCCGGTCTGCCACTGGGAGGAGCGGTCGAGCAGCGCTCCCGCTTGGTTCACGAACACCCGAATGGGCATCCATTCGCCCACCACCAGCAGGTCGGGCCGCTCATCCTGGTTCAGGTCGGTCCACTGGGCGGCGGTAACGATGCCGAGCCGTCGCAGCTGGGGGTTCACCCGGGCGGTTACGTCAGTAAAGCGCCCCCGGGTATTTTCTAGCACGTAGCTGCGCGAACAGCGCGGGTACTGGTCGGGCAAAATACCTCCCCCTACGAACAGATCTTGGTCGCCGTCTTGGTCGTAGTCGGCGGCCACCACGCAGGTGCCGCTCGCGCCGATGGGCGGCAGAACTTCCGGCTGGCGCGTGAAGTTCCCCCGCCCATCGTTGCGGTACAGGCGGTCTTGGTGAGCCTTCGGGTGCGTGTATTCTGACCCGCCGCTCACCACGTACAAATCTAAGTCACCGTCCTGATCGGCGTCGAAGAACAGCGCATCCGTGTCCTCAAATTCAGCGTCGGGTAGCTTCTTTAGCGCAAACGTGCCCCCCGCCTGCTGCAGAAACAGCGTACCGGCGTAGGTAGCGGATCCGCCCACAAAAAAGTCATCCCGCCCGTCGCCATTCACGTCGCCCGTAGCCAAGCACGGTCCCGACTGGTCGTACTGCCAGGGCAGCAGGGGGTTCGCCTTGAAGTCATTAAACTCATTTTCTTGATGAACGAAGGCGATGCCCGCCTCATCGGTGACCGCTCGGAATAACGGTTGATTCGTCGGCTCATCGGTCGCTACCGGAGCCCCCCCCGACGAAGATGACTGCTGCCGAAGGGTAACTTCCTGATCGGCGGCAATGTCGTTCCACGTCTGCACCCGCCCGTCGGTCCACCGAACGGTTACGGCGGTCACCAGGGTATCGGCTCCTAATCCGAAGTGCAGGATTTCTTCTACTGAAGACTGAAAACCACGGTACGGATTGTAGCTGAGTAGCTGCTGCCGATCGCCGTGCATAATCTGCACTTCGGTGCCCACCAGGTCTACGGTAGCGTCGGCCTGCAGGCGGATGCGCAGGTAGTGATGATTGACCCGGCGCTGGCTCTGGTTCTCGAAGATTTCGGTGGGTTGGTTCAGGTGGTTCACCACCAGGTCCAGGTCGCCGTCCTGGTCCAGGTCGGCGTAGGCCGCCCCGTTCGAGCAGGTGGACTCCGTGATGCCCCAGGTGGCCGACTGGTCGGAGAACCGCAGGTCGCCTTCGTTTCGGAACAGGTAGTTGGTGTGGTGGGCATCGGGCAGCGCATCCAGGTGCTCGAGCAGCTCCCGCTTCACCTCGTCGTAGCTACCGGCGCGGGCGGCTTCGGTATCCCGAAACTTGATGTAGTCGTTGTTGGTGATGTCTTTGGGGATGCCGTTGCTAACGAACAGGTCCTTTCGGGCGTCGTTGTCGAAGTCGGCTAATAGCACGCTCCAGCTCCAGTCGGTTTGGTGTACCCCCGCCAGCCGGGCCACGTCGCTAAACGACGGGGAGCCGTCGGGTCGTAGTCCGTTACTACGTTGCAGCACGTTCTGCGAAAACTGCGCCTGGTAGCCGCGCCCCTGCGCCAGGGCAAACAAGTCTTCGGTCATGGCCAGGCTCATCATCTTTTGCCGTTCATTTTCGGGGGGCATCATATCGAGCACCATCAGGTCGAGCCGCTGGTCGTTATCGAAGTCGGCAATGTCTATGCCCATCGAGAAGCGGCTCTGGTAGGCAAGATACTCCGCCGAGCGGTCGGTAAACGAACCGTCTTGGTTATTGATGTACATCCGGTCCTCAAAGACAAAATCGTTGGCGGCGTACACATCGGGCCAGCCGTCGCGGTTGAAGTCAGCCACGCCAATGCCCAATCCGTAGCCCTCGTGCGTGATGCCCGCCTCCTGGCTCACCAGCTGGTACTGCCCCCCGTCGTTGCGGTACAGGCGGTCGGTACTGGCGAAGGTGCGACCGGCTACTTTGGGCTTGGGGGTGTTCAGACTCACCTTATCATGATCCGAGGTAAGCAGGTACGCGTCCAAGTCACCGTCCTTGTCGTAGTCGAAAAAGGCAGCGTGGGTGGTGTAGCCGGGGTCGTCCAGGCCGTAGGTAGCGGCTTGCTCGGCAAACACCGGTACGCCCGCTTGGTTCAGTCCCTGGTTAACGAATAAGTAATTGGTACGGCGCTCTTTTTGCGGGTAGCCACTTCGGCAAACGTAAATATCGGGCCAACCGTCGCGGTTGATATCCACCACACTTGCCCCTGCCGCCCAGCCTTCGGTAGCTACTTCGGCCGCGGCGGTAACGTCCTCGAAGCGCAGGCCGCCTTGATTTAAGTAAAGTGCGCTGGAAACCATGTTACCGGTTAGGTAGAGATCGGGTAACCCATCCCGGTTAAAATCTCCGATGCCTACCCCTCCGCCCGTGTAAAAGTTGTTGTACTCTAGAATGTTGAAGTCGAAGGTCTCCGTGAGTTGATTGGCAAAGGTGATGCCGGTGTGCGGGGCCGAGCGACGGTGGAATAGCGGCTCCGTATTCGGCTGCGTCTGATGGTTAGGACTACATGCACTTGCTATTCCTACTATCCCCAACAACCAGCACCAAACCTTTACCATCACTTTGCTTTAAAAGTCATACCCAGGGTTTTGGGTTAGGTTAGGATTCACTTCCAACTCAGTGATAGGAATTGGCATGCGAATAGGCTGCTGCTGGAAGAATGGTTTGTTCAAGTCCAAATCATCTATGTCACTGCGGTTCTCTCGAACCCAGTCCAGAAACAGCCCCCGGCGGTTGATCTCGCTGAAGAAGTTGTGCTCCCAGTAGGTCTCAATGCGACGATCCCGGAAAATCTGATTAAGTATTTCCTCAGAACTAGCCGAAGTAAAATCAGGCAATCCTGCCCGATTCCGAACTTGGTTGAGCGCAGCCAGCGCGTCGGACGTCCGGCCTACCTCGTTCAGCGCTTCGGCGTAGTCGAGCAGCACCTCGGCGTAGCGAATAATGGGGCGGTCGGTACCGCTGTACTGTGGGTCGACTGCCGGGTTAGGTTGGTGCCAGTACTTAGTGAACGCCACACCGGTATTGGTAGAATGGACGGCAGTGTCAAAAACGAAGTCCAGGTCGGGATGCTTCATGTTATGCAGAAGAAACTGCCCACGCAGACGCTCATCAATGATGCTGTCTTGGTCGTTGGTTTCCATGGTGTTGATTAGGTCCATCGAGGGGCTGTAGCCTCCCCAGCCCCCGAAGGCAGTAGATACCTCAGAGGGGATATTTCCCGGGAGCTCACTTTGGGTTATAGCGATGACACCTTCGTTATCGTCGCGCCAGCCGCCGCCGGGAATTACCCGGTTTTGGGTGCTGAATATCATCTCAGCATTGTTCTCATTGTTATCAGCAAACACACTTCGGTACTCCGGCAACAGGGCATCTTCACCCAGCGCAATTACCTGTTCGGCGTAGGTAACGGCGCCATTGTAGTCGTTGGCGTAGAGGCTAATCTTACTCAGCATGGCCAGAGCGGCGGAGCGGGTGGCCCTTCCCGTATTGGTATCATCCCAAGACAAGGGCAGCAACGGGGCGGCCTCCTGCAAATCCTGGATAATCTGCGCCCACACGTCAGCCACCGGTGACCCTTCGGGAAGGATCACCCCGTCCAGACTGGGCGGGTCGACCACCAGGGGAATATTACCAAAGAGACGGGCTAACGGGAAGTACATAATGGCGCGAAGGTACTTGGCTTGAGCCACGATCTGGTCTTTCGCTTCCGCATCGATGAGCGAATTATCCATCGCCTCGACGTTAGCGATCGTCACATTAGCGCGATTAATCATAGTATAAAGGGCTCGCCACACGTTCTCGAGACGAAACCAGTTACGCTCCCACTCCAACTTGTAGAAGTCAAAGTCGTCGGGTTCGCCCGCGTTGGGCACAGCATCACCCGTAGGAAAGTACTCGATCTTGGAAAGTGCTGAACCTCGGTAGATAGCATCCTTCTGTATACCGTCGTATACTCCGTTAAGAGCCGCCTGCGCGTCGCTTTTGGACGTGAAGAAGTTAGCGTCGGTTAACTGGTCGCCGGGGGGGGCAATGTCGTAAAATCGATCGCCGCAAGAATAGCAAATCAGGGTGAGAAGCGGAATGGTTAAGCCGCATACTTTTATCAACTTTTTCATATAAGTATAAGTAGGTAATTAGAAGTTAATACTAAGGCCCGTGCGAAATACCTGGGCGGTGGGATAACGGCCTACGTCGATGCCGTAAGAAAGGGCATCCGATCCACCGATTTCCGGATCAAAGCCGGGATAGTTGGTGATGGTAAACAAGTTCTGCGCACTCACGTACACCCGCACGCGCGACAACGACAGCCTTTCGGTCAAACCTTCATCAAAGGTGTAGCCCAACGAAAGGTTGCGGCAGCGTATGTAGGAGCCGTCTTCTACAAAAAAGCTAGAAGGAGTCTCAAAGTTCCGCGCCCCATCGAAGGCCAAGCGGGGAAAGTCGTTGCTGGTGCCGGGGCCAGTCCAGCGGTTGAGGGCCTCAGCGCTTCCGTTAGAAGTGCGGGGTTGGTGGGTAAACCGCTTGGTCACCAACAGCACCTCGTTGCCCTGTACCCCCTGGATGAAGAAGTCCAGGTCAAAGCCTTTGTACTTCAACCCCAGGTTCACCCCAAAATCGTAGTCGGGAAAAGGGTTGCCAATCTTAACGACATCATCTTGGTTGAGCACGTCGTCTCCGTTTACATCGCGGTACAGAAAGTCGCCCGGCGCGAACCCCTGCTGGTGGGCCGGAATGTCTTCTACTCGTTGGATGATTCCTTCTACAATGTAGCCTCTGAAGTAACCAATCGGTTCACCTACGCTTGACTCGGTGGTATTGCCCGCCAGCACCGATCGGCGCAAAAAACCAGCCTCTTGCTCTTCCACGTCTTCGCCCAGTGAAAGCACCGTGTTCTCAATGGTGGTGAAGTTGACGTTAACGCTGTAGGAAAAGTCGTTCCAGGACTTGCGGTGATTGATGGCCAGTTCCAGCCCCCGGTTCTCGATGGCCCCGCCGTTCACCAGCGATGAGCCGATTCCTACCGTTGAGGGCAACGGCTTGGGCACCAGCAGGTCTTTGGTTTCCTTAATAAAGTAGTCGGCAACGATTCCTAACTGCCCCTCAAACAACGACAGGTCGATCCCAAAATCTAGCTGCTCACTGGTTTCCCACCGAAGGTTCGTATTTCCTAAGCGGGTAAGCACCCCGCCCTGCTGGGTATTATCGCCGTACGAGTAGCCAAAATTGTCGCCGATGCTGTAGGCGTTTAGGAATTCAAATGCACTGATGCGATCGCTACCCAACTGCCCCCAGCTGGCCCGCAGTTTCAGGTCATCAATCACACTGATGCCGTCCATAAAGCTTTCTTCAGACAGGCGCCAGCCGACCGAAGCGGCGGGAAAAACCCCATAGCGGTTCTGCTCGGTGAAGCGGGACGAGCCATCGCGGCGCACACTGGCGGTGAGCAGGTACTTGTCCTGAAAGCTGTAGTTCACCCGTCCGATAATCGACTCTATAAACCAGCCGGTGCTCAGCCGACCGCCGCCGTCGCGAAAATCCTGGGGAGCGGCTCCTACCGCGGTGACCGCATCGTTCTGAAAGCGCTGGCCGGAAGAATTCGCCAAATAATCACCAAACTTCTGCGAGGTGTACCCAGCAAGTAAGCCCAGCTGATGGCCGTTGTCAAAAGATTTATCGTAGTTGAGCGTGTTCTCAATAAGCCAGGTGCGCTCGTCCGAGTAGTTAATGTTAATCTGGTTAAACGGGTACTGCTGGCTCACCCCCGGTCCGCGATCGATGGTAGGAACCTGTAGGGTGCTTCGGGCCCAAACCATATCAATCCCCGTGTTCAGTTTGTAGCGTAGTCCCTCGATAAATTCGTACTCAATGAAGGTATTTCCTAGCAAGCGCAGCGCTTCCTGCCGGTTGTCCACGTCCCGAGCGTAAAGTACTGGGTTGTCGATATTCACCTGAGGATAGTAGCGAGGGTCGCCGTCTACCGCATCATCCAAGCCCAGAGTTGGGGTCAGGGTCTGCGCGTAGACCAGTACATTCTGACCGGTTCCGTCGGTCACGTCGCCGGTTCCGTCGGATATGTCGTCGCGAACGCTGTAGGTAGGCGTAAAGCTGGCCCCCACCGTGATCCGGTCGCTTACGTTATAGTCTAGGTTGGCCCGCAGCGAGTAGCGCTCGAAGCCCGAAGAAATAACGATTCCTTGCTGGTTGAAGTAGTTGGCCGACAAGCGCGTGCGGATCTTATCGTTACCGCCGTTCACCGACAGTGAGTAATTCTGAATGGGAGCAGTACGGAACACCGCGTCCAGCCAGTCGGTGCCCTCCCCCAGCGAAGCGGGGTTGGCCCATTCGGGGTTGGCTTCCTCATCGATAGAAGCAAATGCCTCGTTGTGCAGCGTGGCAAACTCTTCGGCGTTGAGTAGTTCAGGAAGGTTCCACGCCCGCTGTAGACCTACGTAACTATCGAAGTTGACGGTGACGGCCCCGGCTTCCCCGCGCTTGGTGGTGATCAGTACTACTCCGTTGGCCCCGCGCGCGCCGTAGATCGCCGCGGCCGAAGCGTCCTTCAGGATTTCAATAGACTCAATATCCTGCGGATTGATGGTGGCCAGCGGATTGAGTCCCCCGGCAGCGTTAATATCGTTGCCACTGAGCGGGAAGCCGTCTACCACGTAGAGCGGTTCGTTGCTCCGGTTACTGCCGATCCCCCGAATGCGCACCGATACGCCTCCCCCCGGCTCGCCGGAGTTTTGGGTGACGTACACCCCGGCCGCCCGGCCCTGCAGAGCTTGGTCAAGCCCGCTAACGGCTACCTCTTCGAGTTCTGCGGCGTCTACCGACGCGATGGAACCCGTGATATCTCTTTTCTGCTGGGTGCCGTAGCCCACCACCACCACCTCGGAGAGCGACTGAATGTCCGGAGCCAGCGATAGGTCAATAACGCTGCGACCGTTGATCGGGATTTCTTCGGTGGTGTAGCCAATCGAGGAGAACACCAGCGTGCTGATGTTGTCGTTGACGGTGAGGCGGTAGTTGCCATCTACGTCGGTGACCGTGCCAATGCTGGTGCCCTTGGCTAATACGT
>JBASAY010000052.1:0-14519 GCA_049650865.1 Tunicatimonas sp. | reverse complement strand
TCTGCTTCAAGATGTGGCGATACCCCTTTTCCTGCTCAGTCGGCAGCCGAAGCCGTTCGATGACTTGGTAGCCATCGTTGGCTGTTGCCAGCAGTATGCCCTCTATCTTGGTGCCGCCCAGATCAATACCACACCGGACTCGCTGCGTATTCTTCATCATCATCGGTTGAATTAACATACTACAATCCTGCTCAAAAGTCGTTGATGGGAGCCGCTAATATCTTCTATCTTACGAATTAAAACACAAGTGGCGCGTAGATGCGATACCTTGACCTCTGCCATCGTACACCTTTCTCATTATTAGTAAAGCAAGTGGAGCACAAAAACAACAATTCCAGCCTGATCGTCCTAACCATTCTGTTCTTCCTGTGGGGATTTCTAACCTGCATGAACGATATTCTGATTCCGTACCTAAAGGAAATCTTCGATCTGAAGTACTGGCAAGCCATGTTGATCCAGTTCTGTTTTTTTGGCGCTTACTTCATTGGGTCGCTCACCTACTTCTTGGTTTCACTGAAGAGCGGCGATCCGATCAACAAGATTGGCTATAAAAACGGTATTATCATCGGATTGGTGCTTTCGGGTTTGGGGTGTTTTATGTTTTACCCAGCCGCCGAGTACGGAGTCTACGCCCTATTTCTATCCGCCCTGTTTGTGCTGGGCCTTGGGTTTACGCTGTTGCAAATTGTTGCCAATCCCTACGTCTCAATCCTGGGCAAACCAGAAACGGCCTCTTCCCGACTGAACATGTCGCAGGCCTTTAATTCGTTGGGCACCACCATTGCGCCTATCTTCGGAGGGTATCTTATCTACGAATTCTTCTTTACCGAAGGGACCGAGGGAGCTTCTACCCAAATACCCTACGCCGTATTCGGGACTATTTTCGTGCTGCTCGCCGTTATGTTCAAGTTCGTCCGCTTGCCCAGGTTCAACAGTGAAACGGAAGTTGTAAAAGGTATTGGAGCGCTCGGCTTCCCGAACCTATCGTTGGGCACGATAGCCATATTTACCTACGTGGGGGCGGAGGTGACCATCGGCAGCTTTCTGATTAACTTTATCGGGCTAGAAAGCATCATGGGCCTCGACGAGGTAGTAGGCAAAAACTTTTTAGCCTTTTACTGGGGAGGCACCATGATTGGCCGCTTCTCCGGAGCACTGTCACTTAGTAGCCTGGAGAAGCACAAAAAATACGCGTTGATGGTCTTGCTGACTGTTCTCTCTTTTTCTTTAATATTCATCATATCCGGCATTGACTTTAAGACGGTGCTGCCCTACATCGGTATTGTGTTGCTGAACTTTCTGGCCTTTCTGCTGGGCAAAGGTAGGCCTTCAAGAACCTTGGCACTGTTCGCGGCGGCCAGTGCCTTGCTGGTGCTGATGGCCATGCTGGGCTCCGGAAGTTTTGCCATGTGGGCCCTAATTGGGGTAGGTATCTTCAACTCTATCATGTGGTCAAATATATTTACCATTGCGATTAAAAACCTGGGTAAGTACACCAGCCAGGGTTCTTCGCTGCTGGTGATGGCTATCTTGGGAGCTGCCTTGGTGCCGCTGATCCAGGGCATTATTGCGGATACCATCGGACTGCAACTTTCATTTTTCGTCCCCCTGGGATGCTATCTCTACATTATCTTTTACGGATTTTATAGCCCCCGATTGATTGCAGAAACGCCGACAGAGGAATCAACCGTTGGAAGAGGGGCTAGCCGTGTGCCTCACTAGGTGGTTTTTGTTCGGTCAGGCACCATCATCGGAGAGCTACAGATTTCTAGCATCCCTGGTTTTGATCACCAGTACACTGTTGCCTGAAGTCAGCGGTTCATGCCCCGCTTGGTAGTCAACGGCTTCTCCGTTTAGTGTAATAGCCTCGATAGGCCCGTCGGCAGGGCCCTGTCGTTCGATCACAATCTGATTTCCCTTGTAGAAATCCGGGTTCAGTTGTATCTCAATCTTATCAAAAATAGGGGTGGTAACCATGTACTTAGGATCTCCGGGAGTATCGGGATACAGACCCATCATGGCAAAAACGACCCACGACGACATGGCTCCGGCATCATCATTCCCAGGAAGTCCGTTGGGAGCATTCTTAAAGTAGGTTCTCAGAAGACGGTGCACCGTTTGGGCGGTTTTCCAGTCTTTCTCCTTGGTCAGGTTATAGAAAAACGGAAACCCAAAGCCCGGTTCATTGGTCATATCAAAGTGCCCCTCGTCAAAAACAGTATTCAGATTTTTTAGGAATCGCTCCTCGCCCATCCTACTTTTCAGCGTGTCCATCCCGTGGGGAATGGCAAACAGGTACTGCCAGGCACTACCTTCCACAAAACCAGGACCGCCGCGAAGGCCAAAATTCATCCTATCCCACAACTCCTGCGTAGGGTCAAAGGGTTCGTACCAGCTACCGTCCTTATTCTTGGGCTGTAGCAAACCTGATTCATCATTGTACAACGCCATAAACGATTTAGAGCGTTTCAGGTACTTTTGATAATCCGCTTTGTTGCCCATTGCGCTGGCCATTTGAGCAATGTTATAGTCAGCCAGGTTAAACTCCATCGTATTTGAGACTGCCCCCCAGACGATGCCGTTATCCCACTGAAAATTTTCCACTTCGCTAAATTCTCCGTCCATGGTGATATGCCCATGGGCGTTATACTCCTTGCTTCCGCGCCGGTTCAGGTTTCCCTCCTCGTGGTTGGCGTTTTTCGTGACCGCCTCGTAGGCCTTTTGCCCGTCAAAGTCCCTAACTCCCTTCACGTAGGTGTCACCAATAACAATTGGCGCGGGGTCGCCGACCATCAGGTGAGGCTCAAAGTTAAAGATCGGCCACTTGGGCAGCCATCCCGATTCATCGTAAATGTCCAGCATATTGCGCACGAATTCTTTCTGCTTTTCCGGATAGGCCAGGGTGAGCAGCGGATGGGTGGTGCGGTAGGTATCCCAGAGTGAAAACCCGGTGTACCGGGTATCGGGAGAGTTGCCAACCTCAGTACTTCCCATCTTCACGTAGTCGCCGTTGTGGTCACTGTACGTCATCGGCATGAGTAGACTATGATAGAGCGCCGTATAAAAAATGGTCTTATCATCTTCTGAGCGAGTGGTTACTCTGATCTTGCCAAGTTCTTCCTCCCACTCCGCCTGGGCTTCGCGCCTGACCTTCTCGAAGTCGTAGTCATCCTGCTCTTGCTCCAGGTTATCTTGGGCATTGGCGGAAGAAACGTAAGAAACCCCTACTTTGATCTGCACCGTAGCGGGCTCGGTATTCTCGAAGACATACACTACGCCACTAGGTTGGTCCTCTAGTTGTTGGTTGAAGCGGGGGGATGTCTTGTTGTTGTGTCTCAGGTACGTAGAATCGGCCTTTCGGTTGATGTGCGCGCTAAAGTATACGGAGCTTCTGTTGGCAGCACCGCAGAAATTTCCTTCCAACTGGTACCCACGCACGGCGTCTTCGGTATACTCCTCAACCACTCCGCCTTTCACGTGGCCCTGCTGCGCCGTAAGGTCCAAGTAAACGTTGCTCTTTCCCGCCGGTAGTTCCAACTTGATCAGGGCCGAACGTCGGGTGGTCGTTGCGTGCACCCTGATGTTTTCATCATCCAGTTTCACGCTGTAGTAGCCGGGGTTCGCCACCTGCTCAGAGAACCGCGAACCGCCGTAGTGTTCGCCCAGTTCACCGGCCACAAATTTGAAGGGAACGCTTCCCGTGGCCGGACACCCAACTCCGGAAAAATTCACGCTGCTGAAACCGAAAATCTTTTCCTCCTCGTAGCGAAATCCACTGGGCGATTGCATTTGGGTGAAGTCGAACGATTGGGGACTTACCGAAACCATGCCCCAGGGCCGTACCGCACCCGGGTGCACGTTGCCGATAGAGTGCTTGGTTCCGTTGCCTTGGGTACCGATGAACGCATTGACGTAAGCAGTGTGCTCAAGTGCCGGAGCCTCATCTGATTGGTTATCGGGCAGTTCACGACAGCCTAAAACGAAAATGCACGGCCCCGCCACGAGGCAGATCCACCGAAAGCCAAATGTTCCCATATACAACTAAGTTTCTGTAGAGGCAGAAATGTAAAACAGCGATGTTTGGTAGAACTGCTGTTTTGAAAGATAAAAGTAAATATTGTGCGTAGGCGGGACTTAGTCGGTGGGTAAAAGACCTTTGGGAGGATCAATCCAGCACGTCAAACTTGATAAGTAGACTTCTGACGGCGGCTACTTCTTGGGGGCGTTATGACCAGCATCTAGCCGTGCCTTCTTAAAGTGCTTCTTCTGGTACTGCTTGGGAGTAAGGTTCATTTGCTTCTTGAAATTGACGTAGAAGACCGACTCAGACCGGAAACCGCTGTCTACCGCTATGGCGAAAATAGTAAGGTCTCGGTGGGCTTCGCTCCTTAGTAGCCTCTTGGCTTCCTCTATCCTCTTTTCGTTGATGTAGGAACTAAAGGATTTTCCTACGTAGTCGTTGAGCACAATGGAGAGCACGTAGGACTGCACTCCCAGAAGATCAGCCAGTTTTTGTTCGTTCAGTTCGGTGTCTAGATGTATTTTATCTTCTTCTATCAGTTTGTTCAACCGGTCTACGTACACCTGCCCATTCGGCACTTTAGACGATTTTCTGGATTTGATGATGGGCAGTCCGGAAAGGATTTTAGGGTATTTGAAAAAGAAAAATATTGTGATCAGCAGAATGGAGCAAGTGAAAATGATGTAGTTGAGCTCTACCAGTTTTTGCGTCGATACCCTTACCGACGAATCAAGATCAAAGCTGGGTACGATCAACACGAAGTAGCAGAGGTTAACGAAGGTTATGTAGGTGAGAACCCCCAAAAAATAGGTCAACATTCTGGGCCACCACAGAATAGCTTTTCTCTTAATTATCGTGTTTTGCGCCTTGACAATATTCCATCCTCTGACAAAAAGAAACAATTTCCAGATGAGAATAGCGGTGAGGACGGTTTTGTGGTAGAATGAACCGATATAACTCTCGAAACTGAAGTCAGCCCTATATAAGGAGTACAAGGCTAAGACTGCTCCGGCAACAAGTGGAACGGACAAGAATTTCTTGTCTGACCTGTCGATACCAGAACCAGCGACCGCTTTTACGTAGAGGAAAACCAAGGTCGGCAGCAAGAAATCCAAAAAATCGGGAACCACCAGTAACCTTGGAAACTGATGCATCCAGTCGTGAAAGCGCAAAAGGTACTGCAGAAGGATATTGAGCGAGGTGACCAGAAAAACCAGGGAGAGCAAGTAGTTATTTCGAGCCTTCTTCACGATAGGGATAAATATCCCCACGATCAGACTCTGAATACCCCCCCAGATAAAGAAAATTACGGCCATGTTGTAGGTTGACTCAATAAAGTGATCAAGGTATAAGTCTTTTGCAACTAATACAGCACCCGCTGCTTGCGGTGCCGAAAAAATCTTGTTTTCGTGCACCACTTCACAAGCGTACCGGCGAACTAAGCTGCTTACTCAAATATCGGTACTGCTTCCGACGCAACAAATGCCCCTTCTAGAGAACGAATATTAACAAAGTGCCGACCTTCAGTGATTCCGTAATTTTAAGACAGCGCGGGGAAAAACTTCAAAAACTGTTAAAAAGGTACGTCTATTCTATGTGAATTTGGAAATCAAAAGGGAAACCGTCGGCACAGAAACAATTTTCGCACTAACGAAAAAGGAACTCCACAGGATAGTGGACCTGGCGCAGTTTGTAAAACAGCGGCAGCCTAAACCTAACCTAAAGTAAATCGCTTATGAAAAACTTTTCTAGAAAGAAGGTCTTGCTCTTGTGCATCGTTGGTTGCGGGATGAGCTTGGCTGTCCAGGCCCAACGAGTAACGGGCACAATCACTGATGCCGACGGAGCGCCGCTGGTAGGGGCAACCGTCATTGAAGAAGGAACATCGAACGGCACCCAGGCTGATGTAGACGGCAACTACCTTATCAACACTACTACTGATGATGCTACCCTGATTTTCTCCTACGTAGGGTTCCTCTCAGAAGAAGCAGCCATCGATAACCGATCGCGCATTGATATGATCCTCATTGAAAACATCGCTAATCTGAGTGAGATTGTTGTGATCGGGTACGGAACGCAGCGACGCCAAAACGTTTCGGCGGCCATCAGCACGGTTTCGGCCGAAGCCATCGAGGGGCGGCCCGTTGCCGACTTCACCAATGCCATCCAGGGCCAGATACCAGGATTGCAAATTACCAACAGTTCGGGGAGGCCCGGAGCCGGTACGCAGGTGCAGATCAGGGGCACGGGGTCCATTACGGGCAACAGCAACCCACTGTACGTCATCGACGGAACCATCATCAGCACATCCGGGGGCGGGGCGGGTGATCCTTTGGCCACCATCAATCCCTCGGATATTGAGTCTATCAATGTTTTGAAAGATGCCTCGGCGGCCGCCATCTACGGTGCCCGCGCGGCCAATGGGGTTATTATTGTCACCACCAAGCGCGGCTCTTCGGGCAAGGCTAAAATCTCCTTAAACGCTTTCACGGGGGTACAGCAAGCCACCAATACCCTGGACTTGCTCAACGCCCAGCAGTACCAACAGGTCTACAACCAGGTTTTTGACAATGCGGAGCAAAATAGGATTCCCAACCTGGACGGTACAGCTTTTAGTGCTGGCACCGATTGGCAAGACGCGGTGCTACGCACCGCGAACATCACCAGCTATGAAATTAGCGCTGATGGTGGCGGTGAAAACACCCGTTATTTTACTTCACTGGGTCGGTATAACGAAGAAGGAATCGTCATCGGAACCGGTTTAGAGCGCACCACCCTGCGGCTGAATACGGACACCGAACTGGGCAAATTCAAGATCGGCAACTCCATGACCTACTCGCGCTCAGAGTTTGACCGGGAAAATCGCGCCAACGGCAGAAATGTGCTGGCCTGGTCGCTACTGAACGCGCCTACCGTCGATATTTTCAACCCGAACACCATCGGTGGTTTTGGTGGCCCGACCGATGATGACGGCGGGCGGCAAATCCTAAATCCCGTTGCTTCTCAGACGCTGGTTGAAAATGAAGGAACAATTAATCGTTTTCTGGGCAATGTGTACGCTGAGTACGAGATTTTAGATGGTCTGAGGTTTAGAACCCGCTTATCCGCCGACGTTGTTAACTTTAGCGAGCGATTTTTTGCCCCCTACTACCAGCAAGTGCCGGACGGAATACCGGGCGACATTGTTGGTTTGTCCAACGGGGCGGAAGTGGATGAAACCCGCGGCGAGAGCTTCTCACTTCTGTCGGAAAACATTCTTACCTACACGACTTTTCTTGGCAAAAACAACTTTGACTTTTTGTTAGGCTATAACATCCAGGATGATGAAGAGTCAAGGATGCAGGCCCGGAACGTCGGCGGATTTATTGGTCAGAGTTTGCCCATACTCGGTGCTTCTACGGAGTCTACGGCTCCGGCCACGGGACGTCGAATAGAACAGCGCACTTTGTCATACATTGGTCGGGTCGTATACGACTACGACAACACCTTGCTCGCCACCTTCAATTTCAGGAGAGACGGCTCTTCTATCTTTACCGAAGATAACTACTGGGATAATTTCTTCTCAGGCTCGCTGGGACTGGTGGTTAGCAATCTTGCTTTCCTAAAAGACAACAAGGCGTTAGACAACCTTAAGATCAGGGGTAGCTATGGTTTTTTGGGCAACGACCGGATCAACGCTAACGCGGCCAATTCGGTGCTTAATTCGGGAGTTCGCTACATCATAGGTCGCAACCAACAGGAGTTAATTGGGGTGGCCCCTACGGGAAGATTTGCCAACCCGAACCTACAGTGGGAGAAGCAAAAGCAGCTAAATATCGGCATCGACGTAGGCTTGTTTAACAAGTTTACCTTCACCGCCGACTACTTCGTGAAGACCTCAGAGGATTTGTTGCTGGAATTCCCCTTGCCCTCGGTAACCGGGTTCGACGAGATTTTTATCAATGCCGGAGAGGTAGAAAACAGAGGGCTGGAATTATCGGCCAACTTCAATGACAAAAAAGGCGATTTTAGGTACGGAGCCGGATTCAACGTCACGTTTTTAAACAACGAAGTGACGCAACTGGCCAACGGTGTTGAATTTATCAACCAAAACAGCAGCGGCTTATTCGGGAACATCCCCCGAACCCGCATCCAGGTAGGCGAGCCGTTGTTTAATTTCTTCGGGTATCAGGCCGACGGCATCTATCAGTCGCAGGCGGAGATCGACAACGGGCCAACCCCACTGGCCAATACGGCACCGGGCGATATTCGGTTTGTCGACGTCAGCGGGCCCGACGGGGTTCCTGATGGTGAGATCACACAGGATGATCGAACCATCATCGGCGATGCTACCCAAGATGTTCAATTCGGATTTAATCTGAGCCTAGGGTACAAAGGTGTTGATCTTTCCGCTCAATTTCAGGGGGTGTACGGGAACGATGTTTTTAGCGATACCCGATTCTATACTGAGGGTTATTTCTTGAACGGCAACCTCTCTACCGCCGTATTGGACGCTTGGACTCCCGAAAACCCCAACACCACCCAGCCTCGCGCAATTCCTAACGGAATATCCAACAACAACGTCGCGTCGTCTTATTTTGTAGAAGACGGTTCCTACCTCAGGTTGAAGAACCTTCAGATCGGCTACACTTTTCCCCTACAGATGCTAGAACAACTGGGCGGGCTTTCTACGGCAAGGGTCTACTTAGCCGGACAGAATGTGTTCACCATCACCAACTACAGCGGTTTTGACCCCGAGCAGGCACTGGATGGTTTTGACCCGGTGTCTTATCCGCAGTCTAGAAGGCTTACCGTGGGCGTTCAATTAAGTTTTTAATAAGTAATGATAAAAAGCATGAATAAGATAAAGATTTCAGCAGTGCTACTACTATTTGTGGTGGGCTGTAGCGACTCGTTTCTTGATGAGGCAGACGTATTCAGAGAGTTAGATACGAGTACGTTTTACAAAACCGAAGCCGATGCCGTGAGCGCGGTAAACGCCGTGTACGCTCCACTGAATGATCAGGGACTCTTTAAGCGGTTCTACATGTACATCGCTCATTTTACGGGAGAAACGGCCCTCACCAATGGCACCCGCTCTAACGAACAGGTCTACGTGAATTTTAACTTTAATTCCGCCTCGGGCGACTTAATTCCCGGAGCATGGTCAGAATGCTACCAAGGAATCAACCGGGCTAACCAGGTAATTGATAAGGTTCCTGAAATTGATGCCCCCGATGACGAGCTGCTGAACCGAGTGGTGGCCGAGGCGAAATTCTTACGGGCGTTTTACTATTTTGAGCTCGTTAAACTCTACGGCAACGTCCCGATCTACAACCAGGTTTTTAACGGCGACCTTTCGGACGAAGCCCAGTTGTTCCCCTCCCAGTCTTCCCCGTCGGAAGTGTATGGTGCGATAGAAGCCGATTTGTTGGATGCAATTCCTGATCTGCCGGAAAGCTACGACAACAATAACGTAGGCCGGGCCACTTCGGGAGCAGCAAGGTCTTTATTGGGGAAAGCGTATCTGTACCAGGGCAAATATCAACCAGCCAGAGACATTTTAGGCGAAGTGATTGCTTCTGAGGCGTATGCTTTAGAACCAGATTTTGCGAACATCTTTCCCAAGTCCAACGAAAACAATAGTGAGTCGATCTTTGAGGTCCAGTTCCAGGCTGGCTTCGGGGCGGCCTTTGATCAGCCCAACCAAGGGGGACCCAATGAGGCCAACTGGATGAGCAATTGGTTTAGTCCGGCGAGAAACGGGTTTAGGAACGTGGTGCCCGGAAGACAGACCATTGAGTTCTTTGAGCAATTCCCGGAAGAGGATGCCGTGCGGCGCACCGGAACGTACGCCCAGCCGGGCGACGTTTGGGGGAGTTGGAACCCCATTGCGGAGGATCCAGTGGCCGCTAACCAGTGGAGGGATAGGGCCTTGGCGTTTCCGGATTCTACGCTGCCCTTTTTAGGAATACGCAAATACGCCGGTGGGCCGGACGATCCGGAAAGCTTCAACCAAAACGCCATCAACTACCGGGCTATTCGGCTCGCCGATGTGCTGTTGATGTTTGCCGAGGCTGAGCTGGAAGTGAATGGCCCCACAGCCGCCGCTTACGATGCTGTAAACCAGGTGCGGGCGCGCGCCGGGGTAGACCCGCTACCGCCCGGCTTAAGTGCCGGTGGCTTTTTCGACCGCTTGCGTACCGAGCGTAGATTGGAGCTGACGTTCGAGTATTCTTTGTTCTTCGACCTGGTGCGCTGGGCGAGCAACGGAAAGGTAGACAGCGGCGAACTGCCCACCATCATGCCCGGCTTTACGGTAGGCAAAAACGAGGTCTTGCCTATCCCCGAAGGCGAACTGATCGACAACCCAAATCTGAATCAAAATCCGGGTTACTAATTTAGTGGGGTGTTCGTTTGGAAAAGCTGCTCTGTCGCGGAGCAGCTTTCTTTGTTACTGAACAGTGAAACAGGCGCGAAATAGGGCAAGAACTCTTTGTTCGATTTCTTAATATCAAAGCGATTTTCTTGCCGCTCGAAACAAGTTCTAGACAATGGTAACCTTATCGGACCAACAACCTAAAATGAGTAAAAACACGCGGATACGCATCAGTGCACCAGTGGCCATCCAGCTAGCGACCGGATTGGCACTTCTTTTAACAACTAGACTGGCATCAGCCCAATCGGTTATCAACATCACTGAGGGTGCCTCCCGAACCCTGAACGCTGATTGGGTAGGGACCAACGCCAACCTTACGGCCATCCAGCAGCCCGGCGAAAACGACGCCTTTGTCGAGGCGGTGAATCAACTGGGCATTCGCACTATCCGCTACCCCGGAGGTACCATCGGCAACTACTGGGACTGGGACCGGGGATGGATCGACTCCGGTGTGCCCGACAGTTTGATGATTCCCTGGGTGGTGACGCAGGGACTGACCCGGAGCCAGCAGCGCTACACGCCAGAAGACCTCCAAACTCTGGTTCGCCGCACTGGTACAGTGCCGGTGTTTATGCTTAACATGCTTAGCAAAGACCTGAAGCACGCGCTGCGCAACCTGCGGAAAGCAAAAGCACTGGGCATGCCTATTAAGTACGTGGAGCTGGGCAACGAACTATACTTCAACCTTCCGTTGCCGAATCAGAAGTATCCTACTCCGGAGATTTACGGGGATAGCTGTCAGCGCTGGATTGCGGCTATCAAAGCAGAGTTTCCGGCCGCGCAGTGTGCGGTGGTGGGCAGTTACCTGACCCGCCACGATCGACAGATCGACTGGACCCGGCGCGTGCTGCGGCACTGCGACAACGCTGACGCAGTCACGTTTCACCAGTACAGTCCTTCGGGACTGGATGGTCGGCGAGAGAGGAAGCGGATTACCGCGGGCACCGAGGGCACCGGTGATCGCAGCACCGCTACCCGCCAAGGTCCTACTGCCCCGAAAGCGCGGCAGGCGTGGGAACGGAAGCAGCTACAGGACCCCGCCGCCCTGGCCAATCTGCTCACCACCACCCAACAAAGTGCGCAGACCTATCGAAAGATGAAGCTGCCGCCCGGGATGCCTATTTGGGCAACGGAGTTTAACATGCGCGACGACCGCTCGGTGGTATTGCACAGTTGGAGCCATGCCCTTGTGCTTACGATGTACTACCTGGAGTTTCTAAACAGTCCGGTGACGCTTACCAGCGTTCATAATTTGGTCGGGCAACTCTTCGGGCAGATTCACACTGACACCGCTAATTTTTCGCACCTCGCGGGGCAGAAAGTAGCCTCGGTACCCAATACGCTAACCGCCGGGGGCATCGCCACGAGTTTGTTGGCCAGGGTGACCAAAGATGCAACCCAAGCCGCTCCGCTGGTCATGGAAGGAGTGCCTCTCTTGCGGGATGACCGGGGGGCCACCGTAGCCTCCGTACAGGGATGGACCTTTGAGGACGGCGACCACCGCAAAACGCTACTGCTCGTGAACTTTGGCTACGAAATGCAGCACGCGGCGTGGCCCGCCGGGCTACCCCAGGGGGCGGTTACCTCCTTCTGGGCCGATTTGTCGCACCCCATCAACGGCTGGGAAAGCGTGACAAGCAAACAGCAAGAAGTGAGCAACCGAACCGTCGAGTTGCCTCCCCATTCTATTTCCATTGTTCAAGCTGATAAGTAAACCCAATGCAAGTAAGGCAATTTACCGTCACCGTTCTGGGCAGCGTGCTCATCAGCATGGCTACGCTTCGGTGCACCACCCAAAACAATGCGAGCCCGTCCGATGCCGCACTACCCCCTCCCAATATCATCTGGCTAGTGGCTGAAGACCTTAGTCCCCGCCTGGCTCCCTACGGCGATTCGCTGGCGCATACTCCGCACATCAATGACATTGCCGACCGGGGAATTGTGTTTGAAAATGCCTTTACCGTGTCCGGCGTCTGCGCTCCCAGTCGCTCGGCCATCATCACGGGCATGTATCCGACCAGCATCGGCACCCAGCACATGCGACAAAAGCCCAGCGTGATTCCCATGCCTGGTTTTCCTCGCTACAATGCCGTGCCGCCTCCGGAGGTGAAGGCCTTTCCCGAACTGCTTCGGGCGGCCGGATACTGGACCGCCAGCTACCGAAAGCTAGACTATCAGTTTGGTGAGCCCTTCACTATTTGGGATTCCGTATCGGACTACCCAAGCTGGCGCGACCGGCAAGGGGCCGACCAGGAGCGCCCGTTCTTTATTTACTACACCTTCGAGATCACGCACGAAATCAATATCTGGCCCGACTCAACCAAGGCCCGCTTCTTTGAAGAATTTAACCTGGATGAAAAAACGCTGGCTCCTGATGTGGTGGAACGACCGGCGTTTGATTCGTCGTACGCGGTTGATCCGGCCGACGTGGCGGTGCCGCCCTACCTGCCCGATACCGAACTCAGTCGCGACCATATTTCGCGGCTCTACGACAACGCCAGTCGAATGGACGTGCAAATAGGCAAGATCCTAGCCGACCTGGAAGCCGACGGTTTGCTAGAGAATACGATCATTTTCTTTATGAGCGACCACGGCGACTGCCTGCCCCGGGCCAAGCGGTGGATTTACGACAGCGGCATCAAGGCTCCGCTTGTGGCTTACTTCCCCGAAGCCTATTTGCCGAAGGGAATTAGCCAGCCGGGCCGAGACGCTCGCTTGTACAGTTTCGTTGACCTGGCCCCTACGGTGCTAAACCTGGCGGGGGTAGCTATTCCCGATTGGGTGCAGGGGAAAGCCATCTTTAGCGAACTGCAAACGGAGCCACGGCAATACGTATACGCCGGGCGCGACCGGATAGACAATCGCTACGATACGCGGCGGGCCGTGCGCGACAACCAGTACAAGTACATCCGAAACTACGCGCCCGAGGTGGCCTACTCTCAACCGACCACTTTCTTGCACCAAATGCCGCTTATGCAAGAAATCGTTCGCTTGGATCAGCAGGGCAAGCTCAGCGATGAGCAATCTTACTGGTTATTTCGGCCCAAAGATACAGAAGAAGAACTGTACGATCTTAGCGCTGATCCTTACGAACTCAATAACCTGGCGAGCGATACCGCTACCTACGGGAAAGTTCGGCAGCGAATGCGTGACCAACTAACGGCCTGGCAGCAGCAGTACGGCGATCTCTATCAGGAAGAAGAAACCGACCAGGCCGAACGCATGTGGCCCGGCGGAGTACAACCCGTAACCGCTCCTCCTACGGTAAATGCCAATGGCTCAGAGCTAACCATTCGCTGCGCTACCCCTGGTGCCAGTATCGCCTATCAGCAAGTAGGTGAGAGGCGTTGGCACATATACACCCAGCCGCTGCCTTTAGTGGCCTCCGACAGCCTGCGGGTAAAGGCCGTACGCTACGGATATCAGGAAAGCGAAGTAGTCCGATCTCCCAAATGATATCCATGAGCACAACCTAGTCGTTAGGCGAAATACTTCAGAGCTCCGAGCGTAGAAATGGTCATTTGTAGAGAAACCTTTAAAGTGCCACTGCTAAAGTGCCACCGCCGTGCAAGAACGCTCACTTGATCCTGAAATACCTAAAGGTTCGGTAATCATGGCGATTCGGACGGAATCTTAACCAGAATATGCCGGGCATTGAACTGATTTTCGGTCCGATCCACCAGTTGGATGAGATGGTAACCAAATGGAGTACGTACCGGCTCAGAAAGCTCGTCCGGCTTTAACTGGGCAACAGCGTCTTCAAACTCCGGTACAAACTGTCCCCAACCTACCCAACCAAGCTCCCCGCCCAGGGGGGCTGAACCCGGGTCGTCGGAATACCTTCTGGCTGTATTATAGAAATTAGCCCCTTTAAGAAGACGCTTGCGAAGCTTTTGGGCTTTCCGTAGGGCTGTTTTCTCCTTTTGCGAGGCATTGAGCTCTTGTGCCCCGGAGGATGGGGGGCTGCTTGCGCAGAAGATGACAAGAGAAGCGATCAGCAGTTGTTTCATGGTTTATTTTGATTGAATCCGCGCTTAGCTAGCAACTCGGCCAGGTTGCACACCACGCCGGGCATCAACG
>JBASAY010000051.1:0-13448 GCA_049650865.1 Tunicatimonas sp. | reverse complement strand
CGATAGTCAACCAATTGGTGATCTCGGTGTCCACGTTAATCCGCGCGGTGATGCGGCGGTATTTGTCGTTAAGCACCCAACCCTGTTGCTCCGTGTAGCCTCCTGACAGAAAGTAGGAGGTATTGGGCCCACTACCCCGAACGCTCAGTTGGTGGTCGGTGATGTAACCAGGATCAGTCACTTCGTCCACCCAGTTGTAATCGTTACCCGCGGCGAGGCCCGCCAGCAGGGGAGGAAACAAACCCGTATCATTCTCGAGCGACCAATCGGGGTTTTCCTGGGCATAGTCGGGAGCGAGGTAGCTGTTCTGCCAATCTACGTCACGCACTCCCTGGAGATAACCCGCCCGTCCTTCCGGAGTAAGCTCGTTGGCCGGTGATTGGGTAGTATAAGAGCCAGCGTAGCTAATAACCGGCTTTTGGGCGGACTTACCACTTTTGGTGGTGATGATGATTACGCCGTTTGCCGCTTGTGCTCCGTAAACGGCTTTGCTGCTGGCATCCTTAAGCACGTCGACCGAGGCAATGTCCTTGGGATTCAGGTCGGCTAGCCTTCCGCGATAGTACACCCCGTCGAGCACGATGAGCGGGTCCTGGTTGCCGTTGATGCTGGACTGTCCCCGGATTTGAATGTTAGGTTCTTCGCCCGCCGTGGCCACCTGCCCGATGTTGATGCCCGGGGTGGAGCCAGCCAGCGACTGTAAAATGTTGGTGTTGGGAGCTTCTTCAAAGGCCTCTAACGGAGCTGATACCACCGAGCCGGTAACGTCTTCTCGCTTCTGCGTGCCGTAGCCAATCACTACTACTTCCGAGAGTGACTGTATGTCGGGGGCCAATGCGATGTTGATCGTGCTGCGGTTGTTAATAGATTCTTCCAGCGTTTCGTACCCTACCGACGAAAAAACCAGCGTTTCTGCGCTGGCGGGTACACTCAGGGTATAATTACCTTCCACATCGGTAATGGTACCCACCGCGGTTCCTTTTACTAAGATATTCACCCCGGGCAGTTCCGAGTTTTCTACCAAATCGGTAACCGTTCCCGAAATGGTTCGATCTTGAGCAAGAGAGGGAAACCAACCCCAACTCAGTACGACAAGTAGTAACGTTAGGCGCATGATGATTAATTTTATATTACAAAATTTGTTTTTACAATGCAACGATACAAAATTTAGTAGTCTTAATCAAAAATTTGCCGTTAAGAATTTAAAATTTGAATTTTAGGTGCCGATGTGCTTTTTGGGCACTTTTTTTGGTAACTCTGCTGAACAATCTCTCTAATTCTATTCTTCAACCACAAATTACTCTTTGCCACTTTTCCTGAAACTTATGAAGCGCGTACCCCATTCCTACTTTTCTGCTCGCCGGTGTTTACTGCTGCTCCCCATCGTTCTACTAACTTCTTGCGACGTGCTGCAGGGTGTGCTTAACAGCGCTGGGTCGGGCGGACTCACCTCAGCCGAAATTGTGCGGGGGCTCAAGACGGCCCTGAAGAAAGGGGCGAAGTACGCCGGTGATAACGCCTCGCAGGAAAACGGCTACCTCAACAATCCGGTGGTTGATATCCGCATTCCGCTGCCCGATAAGCTACAGCGCGTGGAGCGCAACGTTCGCAAAATTCCGCTGGTAGGCGACCGGGTGGTGGATAACTTCATCACCTCCATGAACCGTGGGGCCGAGCAGGCCGCCAAGAAAGCCGCCCCCATCTTTGTAGACGCCATTACCTCCATGACGGTAAGCGACGGCCTGGGCATTCTGCAGGGGGGCGACGAGGCCGCCACCAATTACTTGGAGCGCGCTACCACCGCGAGTCTGACCAGTGCCTTTCGGCCGATCATCAAAAGCGCGCTGGACCAAACCAAGGCTACCGATTACTACAATGCTCTAAAGAACGCCATCAGCACCTTTAATAGAACGCCGCTGGTGAGCAAGATCAACGTGAACGTGGGCGAACTGCCGGTGCTGGAAGACTACGCCACCGAAATGGCGCTAAACGGACTGTTTAAACTGGTAGCCCGCGAAGAGAAGAAAATCCGCGACGACCCCTTCGGCCAGAGCGAGCAAATTCTACGAAAGGTGTTCGGTAGTCAGAAGTCGACCGCGACGCCTACGGGAATAGGAGGGTAGAGAATGAATTAGGAATGAGGGAATGAATAATTTGGAATTTCTGAGATCTATTTCCTACTGCTGGAGATTGGCCGCCTAGGACCGGTTTGCTACTCTGTGATTACAAGAATACTGAACACCGAACAAGGAATGTCGAATGATGAAGTGTTCTTAGATTCTTGTAGCCGGTAGCATGCTTGACAAACTTGTCGGCATTCTTCTCTACTCGTACAGAAATTCATCGTAGGCACTTCGTAGCTCCCGCAGCGCCAGCGCATCGCTTTGCTTTTGCGCTTCGGCGATTCCCTTCTGGTAGGTCTGCTCGGCTCGCTCGGGTTGATTCAAATCTACGTACAACTGAGCGGCGTGGTAATAAGTAGGGACGTACGTAGGATGTTCGGCAAGTAGCTTTTCGTAGTAGCCCAACGCTTTCTCCGGGTGCTCGCGGCGGTATTCGGTGGCTACGGCGTAGAGCGTGAAGGGATCGTCGGGCGTTTCTTGCAAAAACCCCAGCAGGGCCTCAAGGCGGTCGGTAGACATTGATTTGATCAGATTTTTATTTCTTTTTGATTTACGTAACTTCGTGGCAAAAAAACTGGTTAACCAAGCAATAACCCCTTAGCCCATCTTATGAAGATTCTAGTGTGCATCACCCACGTACCTGATACCACGTCCAAAATATCCTTTACCGACAACAATACCAAGTTTGATGCTACCGGGGTGCAGTTTATTATCGGTCCCTACGACGACTACGCCCTGGCCCGCGCCGTAGAACTTAAGGAGCAGTCGGGCGGCACCGTTACCCTGCTCAACGTGGGCGGCGCCGAAACCGAACCTACCATCCGGAAGGGGCTGGCCATCGGAGCCGACGATGCCATCCGCATCAACGCCCAACCTACCGACGCCTTTTTTGTGGCGCAGCAGATTGCCGCCGTGGTCAAAGAAAATAGCTACGACCTGGTGCTGATGGGTCGCGAGTCGATCGACTACAACGGCGGGCAGGTGCACAGCATGGTGGGCGAACTGGTGGGCATGCCCGCGGTGTCGCCGGTAATGCAACTGGAAGTGGACGGCAACACCGCTACCGTGGCCCGCGAGATTGAGGGCGGAAAAGAGCACGCCACCGTGCCGCTGCCCTTCATCGCCGGTTGCCAGGAGCCGATCGCCGAGTGGAAGATTCCCAACATGCGCGGCATCATGACGGCCCGCAAGAAGCCCTTAGACGTGCGCGAACCGGCCAGCGATGAGCAACTAACGTCTACCCAGCGCTACGAGATGCCCCCGGCCAAGGGTCAGGTAAAAATGTTCTCGGCCGACCAGATGGGCGAACTGGTGCAGGCGCTTAAGAACGAAGCCAAGGTACTGTAGCGTATCCGTAAGAAATGCCCGCAATTGTCGTTATGAAGCTGCCCCTAGGTAGCGCATTCTATCAAGCATAAACCCTAAAAGTATGTCTGTACTCGTATTTGTAGAACACGCCGAAGGAAGCGTCAAGAAAACCTCGCTGGAAGCCGTCGCCTACGCGGCCGCCCTCAATCAGGGGGAGGTTACCGCCCTGGCCCTCGGGAGCAGCGTGGCGGCCGACGCCCTCGAGAAACTGGGCGGCTACGGTGCTACCCAGGTGCTGCACGCCGCCGCCGACCGCCTCAACGAAGATCAAATTCAGGCCTACGCTTCGGTGCTCAACCAAGCCATGGAACAGACCGGCGCTACTATCTTGGTGCTGGCCAAGTCGTCGTTGGGCGACCCGGTAGCGGCCCGCGTTGCGGTGAAGCAGCAAGCCGGACTAGCCTCTAACGTGGTAGCCCTGCCCGAGTCCGGCGATAGCTTCGTGGTGAAGCGTAGCATCTACACCGGCAAGGCCTTCGCCTATACCGAACTGAGCACCGACAAGAAAATCATCGCCATCAAGAAGAACGCCATCGAGCTGCCCGAAGCATCGGGCACCGCCCCGGTAGAAGCTTTCTCGCCCACCCTTGACGACGCCGACTTCACCATAAACATCACTTCTACCGAAAAGAGCGAGGGCGAGGTGCTGCTGCCCGAAGCCGACGTGGTGGTGTCGGGCGGACGTGGCCTGAAGGGCCCTGAGCACTGGGAGATTATCGAAGAACTGGCCGATACCCTGGGGGCCGCCACCGGATGCAGTAAGCCGGTGTCGGATATGGGCTGGCGCCCGCACCACGAGCACGTGGGCCAAACCGGTATCAAGGTGAGCCCCAGCCTGTACGTAGCGGTGGGCATCTCGGGAGCCATTCAGCACCTGGCGGGGGTCAACTCTTCCAAAAATATTCTGGTGATCAACCAGGACGAAGAGGCTCCCTTCTTTAAGTCGGCCGACTACGGGGTGGTAGGCGATGCCTTTGAGGTGGTGCCTAAGCTGACCGAAGCCATCCGCGCCGCCCAAAACTAGTACGTACTCAAGTTTAATTAGCTTCCTCTGTCCAGTGGATAAAATAGAATTAGAAATCTTAGGACTCTCCTCCAGCCAATCGCAGTCGGGTTCGTTTGCCCTGGTGCTGGGCGAAACCATCGGCAACCGCCGCCTGCCTATCATCATCGGTATGTTCGAGGCGCAGGCCATCGCCATTGAGATCGAAAAGATCGTGCCCAATCGCCCCATGACGCACGACCTGTTCAAATCGTTCGCCAGCAACTTCAACTTCACCCTGGAAGAGATCGTGATCTCCGATTTAAAGGAAGGAGTTTTTTTCGCCAAGATCGTGTGCAACGACGGGGCAAATACCACCGAAATCGACGCACGCCCCTCGGATGCCATAGCCATCGGACTGCGCTTTAGCGTACCCATCTACACCTACGAAAGCGTACTGTCGGAAGCGGGCATTGTGCTCACCGAAGAAGAAGGAGAGGCCGAAACCGAAGGCAGCGAGTCCCGCCCCGCCCGCAAGTCGAACAAACCCCTCGATGAGCAACTCAAGGACCTGCCGTTCGACAAGCTCAAGACCCTGCTAGAAGAAACTCTCAAAAAGGAAGACTACGAAAAAGCCGCCCTGGTGCGCGACGAGATGAACCGCCGCAACTAGCGCATGGACTACCTGCGCGGCGTACTGGGCCTGACTACGCTGGTTGGCCTGGCCTACCTACTGTCTACCAACCGCCAAGCCATCAACTGGAAACTGGTGGGAGCGGGAGTAGCTATCCAACTTGCCGCCGGACTACTCATCCTCAAGGTGCCGTTCGTAGCGGAAGTGTTCGATCGGGTAAGCGAGGGCTTCGTTACGTTCCTGAGCTTCTCGCAAGAGGGAGCCCGCTTTATCTTTGGCGACCTGGTGAACACCTCGTCGTTTGGATTTATCTTCGCCTTTCAGGTGCTGCCTACCATCATCTTCTTTTCTACCGTGTCGGCCGGATTGTATTACCTGGGCATCTTGCAAAAGGTAGTCTACGGTATCGCCTGGGTGATGACGCGCAGCATGCGGCTGTCGGGCGCCGAAAGCCTGTCGGCGGCGGGCAATATCTTTCTGGGACAAACCGAAGCGCCCCTGCTGGTGCGTCCCTACATCGAGGGCATGACGCGCTCGGAGATTATGTGCCTAATGACGGGCGGCATGGCCACCATTGCGGGCGGAGTGCTGGGCGGCTACGTCGCCTTTTTGGGGGGAGACGACCCCGCGCAGCAGACCCGCTTTGCCGCGTACTTGCTGAGTGCTTCGATCATGAACGCCCCGGCGGCCATCGTGATCGCTAAAATTCTGGTCCCCGAAACCCAGCCCGATCAGATAAAGAGCGACCTGCGGGTGAGCGATGAGCAACTGGGCGTGAACGTAATTGACGCCCTCTCGCGTGGGGCGGGAGAGGGGCTTAAACTAGCCCTTAACGTAGGAGGGATGCTGCTGGCATTTATCGCCGTGATTGCCGCCCTCAACTACTTTCTGACCAACGTAGTAGGGGAGATCGGCGGACTCAACGGTTGGGTGGTCGCCAGCACCGACGGAGCCTTCTCCGGATTTTCGCTGGAGTATATTCTGGGGCAGCTGTTTCGCGTGCTAGCCTTTGTGATGGGCGTCGAGTGGGCCGATGCCCTACAGGTGGGGAGCCTACTGGGGCAAAAAACGGTCATCAACGAGTTTGTGGCCTACCTGAGCCTGTCGGAGATGAAGGCCGAGGGCGTACTGAGCGGCAAGGCGCTGGTGGTATCTACCTACGCGCTGTGCGGTTTCGCTAACTTTTCCTCCATCGCCATTCAGATTGGAGGCATCGGCAGCATCGCTCCCGGACAGCAGGAAAACTTATCGCGCCTGGGGATGTGGGCCTTGGTAGCCGCTACCCTGGCCTGCATGATGACCGCTACGATTGCCGGAATGTTAGTAAGCTACTGAAAGCTCGTCCAAGTCAGCGGGCAAAAATGCTCTCAACTACCGTTGATCAGTGTAGCAAATGGACAACTGATTATCACCACTGGGCAAAATAGAACAGGGATTAGCAACGTTGGAGTGGAGTATGCGACGTAAGTGGACATTCCGGGCCAACGGGCGGTTATACGTACTGGTGAAACGGCCCGAAGAGCGAGAGGAGCACGTGCTAATGAAGATCTTTCTGGCCCACCTGTACGGCCCTCATTACCCGCACCTAAGCATCGAGGTGCCCTACGCTCCTGAGCCACGCTATAAGCCCGACCTGCTGGCCCTCGACGACCACGGCGAAGCCTTGTTCTGGGGAGAGTGCGGAGCGGTCAGTCAGAAAAAAATAACCACGCTCATGCAGCGCTACCCCCGTACCCACCTTTGCTTCTCCAAGTGGGATACCACCACCCGGGCCATCGAGTCGGTAATCAACAACGCCTGGTCGCGGCGCAAACGCCAGCCACGCGCCCCGGTCGATCTCATCAACTTTGCTGATCACCACCGACATCAGATCAGCCGTACCGGCACGGTGCTGCTCGATTGGTCCGAAGTGACCTACCAGCGGTGGAGTTAGTCTTTCTGAGCTATTTCTTTTAAATAAATCTCAGTAAGACCAGATAAAAGTCCTTGCTTACGCACTATGCCAGGATAAAATACGTAACTTTCCCAAGAATTTTTCAGGTAATTTTTATGAATAGAATCTTTAGTTCGCTCATTTTTTTTGGTGTTATATTTATTGGATTATTCAGTCGCTGCTCGGAGGGGCAGCCCGCCCAGGTAAGCACCCGCGGCGAAGTACCTACCCTGCCCGTAACTACCCTGGAGACCCGCGACACGGTAATCTACCGCAGCTACGTGGCCGACGTGCAGGCGGTGCGCAACGTGGAACTGCGGGCGCGCGTACCCGGTTTTCTCGAGAAAATTTACGTAGACGAAGGGCAACAAGTACAGCATCGGCAGCGCCTGTTCAAGATTAGCGAAGAGGAGTACGCCGCCGAACTGGCCAAAGCCAAGGCCAATCTGCAGAGCGCCATCGCCCAGGCCAAGGCATCCCAACTGGAGGTAGACCGGCTGCGGGTACTGGTGGACAAGAACATTCTGTCTGCTTCGGAACTGGAGGTAGCCCTGGCCAAACTCGATGCCGTGAAGTCACGCATCGAGGAGTCTCGCTCGGCCGAGGTGAACGCCACCATGCGCCTATCCTACACCAGCATCCGTGCGCCCTTCGATGGCATCATCGACCGCATTCCCCTGAAAACCGGTAGCCTGATCGACCACGGCACGCTGCTCACCACCGTGTCGGACGTGAGCTCGGTGTTTGTGTACTTCAACGTGTCGGAAGGAGAGTACCTGGAGTACGTGAAGAGCAAGGGCGACGACACCACCCAGCAGCAGCGTACCGTGCGACTGATCCTGGCTGATGGCAGTCCGTACCCGCACGAGGGCACCATCGAGACGATGGAAGGAGAGTTTACGGCCAGCACCGGCTCCATTGCCTTCCGGGCGCGTTTCCCCAATCCCAGGAAGCTACTCAAGCACCGGGCCACCGGCCGCATTAGCCTGTCGAACGTGCTGCGCGATGCGCTGATGGTGCCCCAGAAGGCGGTGTTCGAAATTCAGGACAAAAACTACGTATTCGTGGTGGATGAGAACAACCATGTGCACCTGAAAAACTTCGTACCCAAGCTGCGCTTTTCCTACTACTACGTAGTGGCATCAGGCCTTGAAGAAGGCGAGCGCATCGTTTACGAAGGCATCCAGAACCTGCGCGACGGCATGCAGATCGAGCCCGAGAACGTTGAAATGGACAGCTTGTTAGCCTTCAGTCAAATTAAGAATTAATGAATTAGGAATTAAGAATTAAACAATTCTTAATTCCTAATTCACAATTAACTCATTATCAATTACTTATGTTCGATATTTTTATCAAGCGTCCGGTGCTGTCGCTCGTTATCTCGCTCTTTATTACCCTGCTGGGCGGACTGGCCTTTCTGACCCTGCCCATCGCGCAGTTTCCGGATATTGTGCCCCCTTCCGTATCGGTGCGCGCCAAGTACCGAGGCGCCAACGCTGAGGTGTGCGCCAAGGCCGTAGCCACTCCCCTGGAAAAAGCTATCAACGGGGTGCCGGGCATGACGCATATGTCGTCGGTATCTACTAACAACGGCCGCATCGACATCGAAGTAAACTTCGAGGTGGGCACCGACCCCGACCTGGCCGCGGTGAGCGTGCAGAACCGGGTGGCTACCGTACTCAACGAGCTGCCGCAGGAGGTGATCGAGGGCGGCGTCACCACCGAGAAAGACGTAAACAGCTTGCTCATCTACATCAACATCGTGAGCACCGACGAGACGATGGACGAGAAGTTTATCTACAACTTCGCCGACATCAACATCTTACAGGAACTGCGGCGCATCGAGGGGGTAGGCTTTGCCGAGATCGTAAGCGAGAAAGACTACTCCATGCGCATCTGGCTTAAGCCCGACCGCATGACGGCCTACCGCGTTTCGGCCGACGAGGTGATTGCGGCGGTGCGCGCCCAGAATGTTGAGGCAGCCCCGGGTAAGGCGGGCGTAAGCTCTAACAAAGAAGCGCAGATGCTGCAGTACGTGCTGCGCTACACCGGCAAGTTTAACGAACCCCGGCAGTACGAAGACCTGGTGATCCGGGCCAACAGCGACGGCTCGGTGCTGAAGCTGCGCGACATTGCCGAGGTAGAGTTTAGCGCCATGAACTACGGCCGCATTTCGAAGAACAACGGTCGGCCGGCCGCTTCCATCATGATCAAGCAGCGGCCCGGCTCCAACGCCCGCGAGGTGATCGCCGGGGTGAAGCAGCGCATCGATGAAATTCAGGAGGCGTCGTTTCCGCCCGGCATGAGCTACAACGTGACCTACGACGTGTCGCGCTTCCTGGATGCCTCCATCCACGAGGTGGTGGTCACCCTTTTTGAGGCCTTCTTGCTGGTGTTCCTGGTGGTGTTTATCTTCTTGCAGGACTTCCGCTCTACGCTCATTCCGGCCCTGGCGGTGCCGGTAGCCCTCATCGGCACGCTGTTCTTTATGCAGCTGCTGGGCTTCTCGATCAACCTGCTCACCCTGTTTGCGCTGGTGCTGGCCATCGGTATCGTGGTAGACAACGCCATTGTGGTGGTGGAAGCGGTACACGCCAAGATGGAGGAGGAGCACCTGTCGCCCCGCCAGGCTACCTTTGCCGCGATGGGCGAGATCAGTGCTGCCATTATCGCCATCACCCTGGTAATGTCGGCGGTGTTTGTGCCGGTGGCCTTCCTGTCGGGTCCGGTGGGCGTGTTCTACCGGCAGTTTTCAATCACCCTGGCGATTGCCATCGTCATTTCGGGTGTAAATGCCGTGACGCTGACCCCGGCACTGTGCGCCCTGCTCCTCAAACCCATGCACGGTCAGGAGAAAAAGCGCAACCTCCTGCAACGCTTTTTCGGTGGGTTTAACCGGGGTTACAACGCACTGGCGCGCGGGTACGGCAACCTGATTACCTACCTGGCCGCCCGCCGGGTGATCACCGTGCTGCTGTTTCTAATCTTCGTGGGGGCCACCTGGGGCATTAGCCAGATCCTGCCCACCGGCTTTATTCCCACCGAAGACCAGGGCGTGGTGTACATCGACGTAACCACCCCGGCCGGGGCCACCGTAGAGCGTACCGAGCGGGTGCTCGACCAGATTCAGCGCGTGGCTTCCGAGATCGAGATTGTAGAGGCCGTGTCGACGCTGGCGGGCTACAGCCTGGTGAACGGAGTGTCGGGCGCATCGTTCGGCATGGGCATGGTGAGCTTGCAACCCTGGGACGCACGTGAGCAGTCGGCCGAGGATATTATCAACCTGCTGCGAGAAAGGACGCGCAACATTACCGACGCGCAGATCGAGTTTTTCTCGCCGCCTACCGTGCCCGGTTTTGGCAATTCCAGCGGCTTCGAGCTGCGGGTGCTCGACCAGAGCGGACGCGGTGACTTGCAAGAGATTGCCGAGGTAACCCGTAACTTCATCGCCGAACTCACCGCCTCGGAGGCCATCGCCGACGGGTATACCAACTTTGACGCCAGCTTTCCGCAGTACCTCATTCACGTCGACCAAGAGATGGCCGCCAAGAAGGGCGTGACGGTAGGCCAAGCCATGAACACCCTGCAAACGCTGATCGGGGGTTACTATACCTCTAACTTTATCCGCTTCGGGCAGATGTACAAGGTGATGGTGCAGGCTTCGCCCGAGTACCGCGCCAAGCCCGAAGATTTACTCAAGCTCTACGTAAAGAACGACGAGGGTGATATGGTGCAGTACTCCACCTTTATCACGCTGGAGCGCGTTTACGGGCCCGAGCAGCTTACCCGCTACAATATGTACACCGCCGCTCGGGTCAGCGGAACGGTTGCGCCGGGCTACAGCAGTGGCGACGCCATCGAGGTGATCAAACAGACCGCGCGCGACAAACTACCCCGCGGTTACGCCTTCGACTGGGCGGGCATGACCCGCGAGGAGGTGAAGTCGGGCGACCAGGCGATCTACATCTTCTTGGTTTGTTTGCTGTTCGTATACCTGCTGCTGGCCGCCCAGTACGAAAGCTTCTTGCTGCCGTTGCCGGTTATTTTGTCGCTGCCGACGGGTATTTTCGGGGCTTTTGTGGCCCTTCATCTGCTGGGTTTGCAGAACAATATTTACGCCCAGGTAGCGCTGATTATGCTGATCGGTCTGTTGGGTAAGAACGCCATTCTGATCGTAGAATTTGCCATTCAGCGGCAGCAGGAGGGGCTGAGCGTGCTCAAGGCCGCAGTGGAAGGGGCGGTGTCGCGGCTGCGCCCTATTTTGATGACCTCTTTCGCTTTTATCGCCGGGCTTATCCCGCTGTGCGTGGCCACCGGAGCCGGAGCCATCGGAAACCGCTCGATTGGGACGGCGGCGGCGGGGGGCATGCTGATCGGTACCGTGTTCGGCCTGTTGCTCATTCCGGGCTTGTACGTGCTGTTCGCCCGAAATACTAAAACTGACCCTGATTCTGATCCGGAACAAACTCCCCCGAAGGTTGAGCCTACCGAAATGGAAGTATCTCTGTCAAGCCACTAAACCGTACCTTTGTCTTCGTTCCACAGTTCGTGTGCATTGGTGCCACGTCGTCGTACATGACTAGCGTATTCTTATTTATAGATTTCCGTACCTCGAAATTCATTATTCCTTGCGCCCGGCGCCCGGCTCGACATTCAATATTCAAGCAATATCGAATGTCGAGCAAAGAATTTCGAATAATGAAGTGGTAAAAAAATTACCCCGCTAATCACACCTACGGTCACCAATGTGCACGAGCCACTATAATCAATTCTAATCTAGTACTTAAGTCGTCACTATGTTATTGTCCGTTCGTCGGTTTATCCTCGTTATCTGTTACTTCCTTGTCGTCAGTCTGTTTAGCCGCTGCAAAGTAGCCGAAGTGCCCCAGCTGCCCGCGTCTCCTCCGGTTCCCTCTACCTTCGTGGGAGCGTCCGATACGCTGAGCATGGGCGATCTGATCTGGGAAGATTTCTTCAACGATCCCTACCTGCTCACCCTGATCGACTCAGCCCTACAAAACAACCTCGACCTGCAGGCCGCCGCCCAGCGCATAAGGATAGCCCAGGCCGACTACCGACTCCGCCGGGGGGCGCTGTTGCCTTCGGCTAGAGTAAACGTGGCGGCCAACCTGGGCACCGTGGTCAATCCCAACCTGGTGAACGATCCGAACGTGGACCAGAGTGCTAATAACATCGCGCAGAATTACTTTGTGGGTTTTCAGAGCTCCTGGGAAGCCGATCTGTGGGGACGACTGCGGCTACGACGCGAAGCGGCGTACCTACGCTTTCTGGCCAGCGAAAAGGGGCAGCATCTACTTATCACCAATCTGGTGGCCGACGTAGCCCGCCTGTACTACGAGCTGCTGGGGCTGGACAACGAACTGGCCACCATCGAGCAGAACGTAGAGTTCCAGGAGATTGCCCTGGAGCTGGTGCGCATCCAGAAGATCGCGGGGCGGGCCACCGAGCTGGCGGTACAGCAGTTTCAGGCGCAGCTGCTGCGCACCCAGAGCCTGGGCTTCGAGAAGCGGCAGCGCATTGTTGAGTTAGAGAACGAGCTTAACGCATTGCTGGGCCGCTACCCCCAACCTATTGCCCGGGGCACCTCTATTCTGGAGCAGAGCCTGCCCGACGTGGTGCGCACTGGGGTGCCCTCGTCGCTGCTGCTGCGTCGCCCCGACATCCGGGAAGCCGAACTGGCCCTCGCCGCCGCGCAAGCCGACGTGGCCGCCGCCCGCAAGGCGTTCTTTCCCTCGCTGGTGCTGAGTCCGTTCGTGGGCATGAACGCCCCCGAACTGGCCATGCTGGTAGAGCCTGAAGCCTTCGCCGTGGGACTGCTCGCCGGACTCACCGCCCCGATTTTTCAGCAGAACCAGCTGCGGGCGGGCTTCGACCGCGCGACCGCCGAAACGCTGGAGGCTTACTACAACTACCGGCAGGTCGTGATCACCGGCCACCAGGAGGTGGTTACCAACCTGCGGCGCGCCGAGAACTACCGGGCCGCCTACGAACTGCGTCAGGAAGAAGCCGAAGTACTGGTGGCGGCCGTAGAAACCTCTAACGCGTTGTTTACGGCGGGCTACGCCAACTACCTGGAGATCATTACCGCCCAGGCGCGGGTGCTGGAGGCTGAACTAAGCGTGGTAGACACCCGCAAAGAGATTTTCGTCTCGCTCATTAACCTGTACCGTGCCCTGGGCGGCGGTTGGAAGTAGATAGAAGGCAGCAGAAATCATCCTGAATAAATAGATTGCCTCCCAACCATTTTGACCAGCTATGGGTCTAGGGCGTGTTGACATATAACCTAAACGGCGATTTTGGTACGCTTTCCACCTGTTCTGCGTTGCTTTCGGCGCCCGATGCCTCAGCATCGCGCTTCTCAAGCGCCTTAATCAGACGAAAACCGTC
>JBASAY010000050.1:0-2217 GCA_049650865.1 Tunicatimonas sp. | reverse complement strand
CGCCATGCCGGTATGTCCCAACACTGATGATATTCTGCTATACCCCGCCATCACCAACCAAAATTTTATCTACCAGTGGGAGGTGAGCGAAGACGGAGTGAGCTACGCAGATGTTGCTAATGATGCGTTGCATCAGGGTGCCCAGTCCGATACGCTGCGCGTAAGCAGCAACGCGGCACTAAATGGCAACCAGTACCGGGTAATCGTCACCAACCCAAGCTTCGTTTGCGGCAGTGCCACATCGGACGTTACCACGGTAGAAATCCACGAATCACCCAATGCCGGGGGAGATGGCACCCTGGTGATCTGCGATGCCTCACTGCCGGTTAACCTGTTTGATGGCATCGTGGGCATCCACAACACCACCGGCCGCTGGAAGAACAACGGTCCGGTAGCCATTGACCTTAGCAATCCAGAGCAGGTGATCTTCGACCAGCTCGGCGGCGGGCCCTTCGTGTTTACCTACGTAGTGGATGCTACAATAATCTGCTTCGCCGACTCGTCAACCGTTCAGGTCACGCTCGACCCAGCTTGCTTTAGCGTCGTTGCAGTTCCTGATCAGATTACCATAGACGAGGACAGTACCGTTACGGCGAGTGTATTGGTTAACGATAGCGGCGTGAACGGCGGCGATCTTACGGCCCTACTGCTAACCCCACCTACCAACGGCACCGCTACGCTGTCGCCAGAGGGAGAGTTAGCCTACGCCCCAGCCGAAAATTACAACGGCCAGGATACGCTCATCTACCGGGTGTGCGACCCGGCTTCGCCAATGGTTTGCGACACCGCCCGCGTGGTGATCACCATCAACCCCGTGAATGATGCTCCCGTGGCGGTGAACGACGCGGCGATCATTACCTACGATGAAGTAGCGACTGGCAACGTGCTAGACAACGATTATGATCCCGACGGCGGGCCGCTGGGAGAGGTCGCTTCGGTCGATTCTCCTATTCATGGTACCGTGACCCTTGCCGCCGACGGAACCTATACGTATACCCCCGAGCCGTACTACATTGGGCCCGACCAGTTTAGCTATTGGGTGTGCGACGCGCAGGACCCGAACCTGTGCACCAAAGCCGAAGTCATTATCCAGGTACGGGCCGGACTGGTTGAAATTCCCAAGGGCTTCTCTCCCAACAACGACAACAACAATGATCGCTGGGAGATCAAGGGCATTGCGGCGTATCCCAACAATTCAATTACGATCTTCAACCGTTGGGGCAACGCGGTGTACCGCGCTCGGGGCTACGACAACCAGCAGAACGTGTGGGACGGCACCGCCAATCAAGGCTTGATCGTGGGGGGCGGGCAGTTGCCCGAGGGCACCTATTTCTACGTGGTTGACCTGGGTCCGGAAGAAGGTCCGCAGAGTGGCTACGTGGTGCTGATGCGGTAGTGGGCCGGGTGCACCGGGCGTTTGCTTGGTGTGCCGCCTTTTTCGTAGATTGCCGCCTACGCCGCTACTAGGCTAGGTTATGCGCTCCTTCTTCCAGTCACTCTTTCTTACGAATCGCTTCTTTGTTGCCCTGGGGGGGTTAGTACTGCTGTTTTGCGTAAGCTACAGCGTCCCCGCACTAGCAGGAGTTGCGCGCGTGCTGTTCGGGGTTTTGGTGGCCCTGGTAGTTGTCGATCTGCTGCTGCTCTACCAAAAGCGGGGCATCTACGGCCAACGCCTCACGCCCGATAAACTCTCTAACGGTGACGAGAACCCGCTCAAAATTGTCGTAGAAAACCACTATCGTTTTCCGATTACGGTGCGCCTGCTCGATGAGTTGCCCGTACAGTTTCAGCAGCGCAATTTCCGAGCGGATCTCTCTATCGAGCCCAACGAAACCAGTACGCACCTCTACGCCGTGCGGCCGGTGAAGCGGGGTGAGTACCACTTTGGCGCAGTGAACGCTCTGGTTTGCTCGCCGCTGCAACTGGTGCAACGGCGGTTCCGTTTTTCAGAGCACAAGACGGTTCCGGTGTATCCCTCGTTCATCCAAATGCGCCGCTACGAATTGCTGGCCATTTCGAATCAACTGACCGAGTTTGGCATCAAGAAAATCCGTCGCCTGGGGCACAACCAGGAGTTTGAGCAGATTAAGGAGTACGTGCCCGGCGACGACTACCGTACCATCAACTGGAAGGCCACCGCCCGGCGCGGCGGACTGATGGTGAACAACTACCAGGACGAACGCTCGCAGCAGGTCTACGCCCTGATCGACAAGGGCC
>JBASAY010000049.1:0-53660 GCA_049650865.1 Tunicatimonas sp. | reverse complement strand
CGTATAGGCGCTGGTCGCTGAGGCGCAGTCCGAATACCGGTTCCTCATCACCGTCGCGGGTGTTGGCCTGCGCCCAGGTGTAGGCTTCGGTGGCCTCCTGTAACCAATCCACTCCTTCGGGGTCGGTAACTCCGGCTTTTTGCAGCGCGATGGCCAGGTGGGCGGCCGTTCCGGCGTACTTGTAGGTGCTGAAGGGGTCTTCGCCCGATACAATATAGGTGCGGTTCACATCTTCGTACGAGGGCACTCCTTCCCCGTCGCCGCCGAACCAGTCGCCCGCCACGCGAGAACCCACTCCGCCGGTGCCGTAGCCCTTGGCGATTAACTCCTGCCGGGTGCGGTGAAAGAAGCGGGGTAGCCAAGCCGCTTCGTCTACCAAGTCAGGTACTCCGTTGCCACTTTCCGGAATATTGAGCTGGTTGTCCGGGTACTTCGTGGGGGCAAACTCGTATAAGAAGAGCAGCCAACTCGGGATGCGCAGGTGCGAGAAGTAACCGTCCCAGTCACCGGCATCTTGGTACCAGCCGTAGGTATCTAATGGGCCCTGGATGCCCGCCTCAATGGCGGGTTTGTCATTATCAGAATGATCCTGCTTTTCCCAATCCACAAAGCGCGAGGTGGTATACTGCAGCTTTCCGGCAAAACCCGGGGTGATGTTCGGATTGTGCGGGGCGGGTCGGGTGTACTCCGTATACGGCTGTTCTAGGGCTATGCCACTGCGCTGATGATACAACCCCCGAACGATATTGTAGTAGGGCTCAAAGTAGGCGTTGTCATCGATGATGAAGGGAAAAGAACTGCCGATACCTTCCACCGCCAAGCGGTACTCGCCGGGAGTGGCAAAGTCCGAAAAGTCGGCTTCGTAGACCTCAGCTCCTAGAAAGTTGTCGTCAGGAGTGTCGTCGGGCTGGCCGGTTTCTACGTTGTTGGCCGCCTTGCGGAAGGCGATAGCACCGGTGTAGGCCACGCTGTTGTCGGTGGTGTTCACCAGCCAGAAGGTAGCCCCGGCGTAGGGGGAAAGGTCCAGGCCGCCCTTATCGCCCGCCCAGTGGTATACGTAGCCGTACTTCTTGGGAGCGGTAGGTGCGTATCCGATGATGTTTACGTGTACGGCTTCCGAGCGCGAACTGGCTAGCTTGGGGTCGTAGAGCAGTTCGTAGCTATTGCCATTGGCCGCCAGATCACCGGTGGTAATGGTGTAGGTGCTGCCCGCCTGCAGGGGGTTATCCAGGTACAGGTAGATCCAGTGCTCTTTGGCGTGGTCGGCATCGGAGTTGATACATCCTACTTCGTCGTTATAGTCTTGGCACAGCCAGGTGAAGTCGGTACCCTTGCTTTTTCGCCCGATGTCGCTGGGTTGCACGCCGCCCCCGAAGTTTGAGTCGTCGGCACTGCTGACGGTGTAGGAGCCGAGTTGCGTGGCCAGTGCTACATTCAGTGGGTCTTGGATCACCCACTCGTTCGTACGGGCTTCGCCTTTCTGGTGGTGACGAACGTAGCCGTCGTCGAAGTGCACCATGATGATGCGGTCGGTAAGTGGGATCACCTCGACGATGTCGGAGGCAGATACTGCGCTAATTTGCAGCAGTAGAATGACTAATACGGCAAGCGGTCGGTAAAAAAATTTCATCAGGTTGGGTTGAGTAATGACGCTAATGCCACGACCTTCGTGGCAGTACTGACGTATAAAATACACCAATATGCATCACTTATCTATTGCAAACCCTCAGAAACTTTTACATTTATTGTAATTACGTGCTAAAAAGTGACCCAACTTATGAAATTTTGTTACTTTGTGGGGAAAACTCTCGAAACTTTGTACAGTACGTACCGCTTCACTGATTCACCATTTGGGGCTTTTTGCGCAGCAATTGCACCACCACCGGCACCAGCGCCACCGCGCCAAAGGCCGCCCCAATACCCAGTACGTTAACGGGGGCTGCAAAGAACTCGCCCACGGTACAAACGCTCAGGATCAGTACGGTAGAGAAAGGAAGCGAGCAAGCCAGCACATTCATCGCGAACTCAATATCAAAGGTGCCGGAAGTAGGGCGATCGTTCACCTCCTCCAGTGCGTTCACCACCGAAATGTGGGCGTAGGGCCAGAAGCTACAGGCACTCTGCGGAAAAATCACAATCAACAGCGCAATGCCCACGTCTTGCGTTGGCAGCAACAACAGCAGTACCGCACTAATTAAGAATGCAATGCTGGAGCGCACGAATAATAGTGAAAAAATGGTTTTTACTTGCTGCCAGTTGAGCTTTACCGAGATGCCAATAAAGAGCAAAACCAGGGGCGTCATCATCAGGCTCAGCCGATCCGTGCTTATCTGCAAAAACTCAGGCAACGCATCAAAGTGCAGACCGAAGGCCAGCATGCCCAGCGCAATCAACAGCACCATATTGATCGGCTCGCTCACCAGTGAAACCAGCAGTCCTTTCACCTTGTCGCTGGTGTTCTGGTTAACGATTTCGTTGCGGCGGTAGTACCAGCGCATGGCCACCAAATACAAGATCACCAGTACGAACACTTTGTTGCCCACGTCGGCTAGGGCCGCCATGGCCAGCGGGTGTTCGCCCAGGTACTCCAGCAGAAACGGAAAGCACGACAAGCCCGGAGCCAGCGAGGGCAGCAGCATCTTAAGGGTACGGTGCCGCGACGAGCCCGCCTCGATACCGGGCAGGATAGCCGGTATTTTATCGGCCAGGCCAAACATAATGAAGTTGAAGGCTAATGCTAGCAACGGCACCATCGCCATTTCCCAGCTGAACTCAATCTTGAGCAAAGCGATAAAGATGGTGGCAGGCAAGGCAATGCTGAGGATCACCGTTTTAATGCCGTTTTTCTGCTCTTTGGTATTGATCTTCGACTGCAGGGTGTAGCCGAGCAGAATCAGCACCACCAGTGAGATTGTCTTAACGATTGCAGGATTCATAAAAGGGCATAGTAAGTTTAGTCGACAGCCATCAGGTTGTCAAAAAAGGATAAAATAAGATGCTTAGCGATTAGGCGATTAAATATCGAATGAGGAACAAGGAATTTAGAATGTTGAAGTAACCAACTATTTCTTCGGTAGTAGTTTTACTTCGTCATTCATCATTCTTTCATCGACACTCGATATTCAACGCTATTGGATAGTTGCGCAAGTAAAGCGCCTATCGGCTTGCCTATTATCTATTCTCCGCCCGCCGATACCGTGGCTTCGTCCATCACCTCAGCCAGGCTCTTGGTAAAGCGTTTCATCTCGTCCATCGTGCCCATGCTTACGCGGCAGTAAGGCTTCTCGTCCAAGTTATAGGTACGGATGCCAATGCCTTTGTCTAGCATGGCGGTCATCAGCGTTTCGGTGGGCATGTCGATCGGGAACAAAATGAAGCTGGTGTACGAGGGAAGCGGCTTAAAGCCCTGCTTCTTGATTTCACCCATGGTGTACTCCCGCGCCGCCTGGTTCAGTGTCTTGGTCTTTTCCTGAAACGCTTCGTCCTTCAGGCTGGCCATTGCCCCTTCCATAGAGGTTACGCTGATGCCCATCTCGGTACGCACCAGGTCTTTGATCATCTTCACCCGCTCGGGCTGGGCCACCATGTAGCCAATGCGCAAACCGGCCATGCCGTGCAGCTTCGAGAAGGTGCGGGCGATAATCACGTCGTGTCCCTCTTGCACCAAGCCCACGGCGGTGGTCACCTTCGGGTCCATGGCTAGTTCGATGTAGGCTTCGTCGATAAACACCGGGGCCTTTTTAGCCACCTTGCGGCCGAAAGCCATAATGTCGGCGGTGGGCGTGATGGTGCCGGTGGGGTTGTTGGGGTTGCAGATGTACACCAGCTTGGTGTCACTGTCGATGGCACTGGCCATCGCGTCCAGATCGTGGGCGTAGTCGGCCTTGAGCGGAATGTTCTTCCAGGTGGCCCCTACCCCGCGCGAGGTGTTCACCAGCGACATGTAAGCGGGGTCAGCCGAGATCACGTTGCCGCCGTTCATGCAGGCCACGATGGCGGTCTTCTCCAGGATATCGGTAGAGCCGGGGGCCAGCAGAATGTGCTCAGGAGTGACGCCCTCTTTCTCGGCGATCATCTCTTCCATCACCTTGGAGCTACTGTACACGTAGCGATTGCCCTTGCTGGCGCTCTCGGCGATGGCCTTGATGGCTTTGGGCGACGGGCCGTAGGGGTTCTCGTTGGCCAGCAACCGTACTTCTACTTTCGAGAAGTCGGGCGGCGCGATGTGAAAGTTTTCGGTGAGGTGATAACGACCCTGGTAGGGTGTCATACCGAAGGCCCCCTGGTGGGTGTGGGGACGCGCCGTGGCGCGTGCCCACAAAGTCGGGGCGCTCATCAGTCCTCCGGTGAGCAAAGCACCTTGCTTTAGCCAGTTTCTGCGGGATGTAGGGATATTTGTCATGTTATTTCTGTTGGGGTAAGGTACACGATAAAATTACGAGATTAATAGATTTATAAAAACAATACATCTGCAATTACGGCTTAAATGTATATTTTATTCTGTTATTTTTATTCTACAGTAAGAGTAAACAGTTCACTAGAGATAAGTTCACCCTTAGTTCCGGTAAGTCGTATAGTTATCACGTCACCTAGTGTATAATCATTAATTGGGAAAGATATTCCGCCAGAAGCACCTTCACCGGGGGAGAGTATAGTCGTAAATTCGCCGTCGTTAACCTGTCGTTCAACTACAGTGTTCACTCCGGTTTTGTCCACCGTGATGAGGTCGTAGGAAAACGTAATTGAGATACTATCAGCTACAAACTCAGTGTCAAAAGCGGTAGGTGAGTAATCTAGCTTGAAAGTCTTCCGGAAAGGGATATTCTCATACGTTTCAAAGTATTCAAACTCAATGGGTAGTCCGTCTTCAGGCTTCGCGTCAGCGGGCAAAATATCAGCCCAATCGGCAGTAATAGTCGCTTCTCCCTGATTCAGAGAAAGCGGAGAGAAGAAGGTTTCTTCACTACCGTCCACGTCCTTAAGCACTTGAATAGAGGCTAAAGAAACAGGAATAGTATCAATACCTACCGCGTTATCCATAATGCCCGACTTGTCCAGATCAGAAATTTTGGTAAGTAAGGTCACTTGGTCCAACGGGGTGTATTTACCCAGCGTTTCCACTTCTACCAGCACCGGCGAGGCAATGTGCGGAATAGGGTTGTCGGCTACTTCCTCGCATGAGGACAGAACTAGCGCTACAAAGGCAATTGCGAAAGTATATTTGATGTAATTTTTCATGTTTGTGCGTTTTGGGGTCACGCGTTACAAACGCGCGCCAGTCTTAGTATGCATTGTTTTTGTAACAGCTGATGCGCGTTTCTCACGCACCAGCCTTTAGACTTATCTACTGCGCCCACCATAGTTTGATGCGCATATTATCTGCCTTGTCCGCCCCTCCGAGCAAGTCTAGCGCCTTCTGAATCTGCTCGCCGTTAAGCGAGTACTCAGTCTGCGGGTAGGTGAGGCGGGTGGGCAACACTCCTTCGTTGAGCAGCGCGGCGTTGGGATCCTTTCGCATGATGTCGGGCAAGCCAGTGCGGCGGTACTCGGTCCAGGCCTCAATGCCCTGCCCGTAGAGCGCGATCCACTTCTGGAACATAATGTTCTCCAGCGTAGCGGCTTGTCCGGCTAGGTACCCGTCGGGGGTTTCCACCCCGAACTGCCCGAACGAGGCGTCAATAGCGGCATCGAGGTAGGCTTTCGGATCGCCCGCCACGTCGCCGCGCAGGGCCGCTTCGGCCAGCACGAACTGCAACTCGGCGTACGACATAATCACCGACGGAGTAGTGGGTTCCCACATCTGGTCACCGATGAACGAGGCCTGGGCGGTATACTCCAGGGCCAGGGCATCAGGTAAGCCGTTGGGCATTCCGGCGTACTCCCCGGCCGCGGTGGGGTTGAAGAACACCGTCACCCGGGGGTCATTGAGTTCGTTCAGCGCATCTACCAGCGTGACACTGGCGCGCCAGTCATCCCGGCCGCCGTTCACGATCACTTCGTTCCACTCGTTGTTGCTGGGCCGCGTGGCGGAGTGCGCCAAGTAAGCAAAATCGTCGTTGCTCGTGAAGATCGGGCGCCCGGCCACCTCGGTCATCTTGGCGGCAATATCAATTGAGAAACTCGGAGCCGACGAAGCGCGGTTGAGCAGCTTCAGTTGCAGCGAGTTGGCAAACTTGATCCAGCGGCTGATGTCGCCGTTGAACATGATATCGCCACCGATGGGCTTGGCATCCTGCGCCAGCAGGGCCACCGCCTGATCCAGATCGTTGATCACCCCTTCGTACACCACCGGCATTGCGTCGTAGGCTGGTTTCAGGACTTCCTCTTCGCCCTTGGTTTGCAGCGCTTGGGTGTAGGGTACCGGTCCGAAAATGTCGGTCAGCAGCGAAAACACCCACGAGCGCATCACCAGCGCCACGCCTTCGTAGTGCGCGTTCTTTTGCTCTTCGCTGGTCGCTATCAGGCGAATCCGCTCGGCGTTCAGCAGACTTTCGGTGTAGAGTTTCTCCCAGGTGTTCTGGGCCAGATCACCCGAAGGGCTGTAGGTATCACCCTCGTAGGTATACACCCGGCGCGCGAAGTGCTGAATCCACAGCATGCCGCCGTCCAGGTTCAGGCGCTCGTTGCGCACGTTAGAGCCGCGGGTCAGGTCTACCGGTTTTTCAATCACGTAGGGCAGTAGCAGATCGGGAGTCACCGAGACCTCGGTAGCCTGGTTGGGGCTGGTGTTCATCTCCTCAAAGTCGCTGGTGCAAGAAGCTACCAACAGCAGACTAAATGAAAGACTGATGTATGTTGTTAATTTTTTCATTCTTATCAGGATTAGGATTGAATGGTCCGATTGTTCAATTGCTGAAGCGGTAGTGAAAGTTGCCTTTCAACAATTGAACAATCGAGCATTTTTTTTAGAAAGTGATATTAAGGTTAAAACCGACGCTGCGGGTCGAGGGCAACTGTCCGTACACAAAGCCCTGCAGGTTACCGCCGTAGCGATCGCCTTCCGGATCGATGTGCGGGGTGTTGCGGTGCAGAATCGCCAGGTTACGCCCGACTACCGACACCTTTACCGACTCGATAAGGTTGGTGCGCTCCAGTAGGGTGCTGGGTAGGGTGTAGCCCAGCGTTATCTCGCGCAGCTTCACGTAGCTGGCGTCAAAGATGGCCACCTCGTTGATGTTGCGCGGGTGGTGGTTGCCCATAAAGGACTGCGCATCTACCACCACATCGTTGGTTACGTACTGCGGGGCCTCGGCGGTGCCGATGTTTTTCACTCCCACTCCGATCACCCCTTCCTCGCGTCCGACGGCGGTTTCGGCCAGCTGCCCGGTGCGGCGGGCTACCGAACTACCGCGGTCAAAGATATCGCCCCCGTGCCGGATATCGATCAGCGCGCTCAGCGTGATGCCCTTGTAGCGGAAGGTATTGGAGATACCGGCCGTCCAGTCGGGCTGGATGTTGCCCAGCGTCTTCACGGTGCTGCCGTCTTCGTTGGCTCCGGCTACTGGCTGCCCGTTGCGGTAGATCACGTTGCCGTCGGGGTCGCGGGCGAAGAAGGTGCCGCGCAACTCACCGAAGGGCCGACCCACGCGTGCTTCGGAAGTTACGTGGTAGGTGTTAAGCACGTAGGTATCCAGGCCGTCGGCCAGTTCGTTTACCTGGCTGCGGTTGCGCGACCAGTTGGCCATCACGTCCCAGGTGAAGCCACTGGGCAGTTGCACGGGAGTAGCGGTAAGCATCAGCTCCACGCCCCGGTTCTGCACCTCACCGGCGTTAAGTAGCTTGTAGGTGTAACCGGTAGCGCGCGAAATCTCAACGGCCAGAATCTGGTCGGTGGTGGTTTGGTCGTAGTAGGTGAAGTCTAACCCGATGCGGTTGTTGAACAGGCGAATGTCGGTGCCCAACTCAATACCGGTGGTCGTTTCGGGCCGAAGTTCGGAGTTAGCGATCTCAGTATCCTCTGACACTACCGGGGTGCTACCGGCCCACAGTCCTTCGCCATTAAACAGCTGCTGCAAGCGGTAGGGCTGGGTGTCGTTACCCACCTGCGCCCAGCTACCACGTAGTTTCATAAACGACAGTACGCCGCTCTGGATATCAAATATATCGGTGATCACCGCGCTAAGTGAGGCCGAAGGGTAGAAAAACGAGTTGTTCTCGGCGGGCAGCGTGCTCGACCAATCGTTGCGCCCGGTGATGTCCAGAAACAGGTAGTTTTTAAAGCCAAACTGGGCGGACCCGAACAAGCTGTTTACCTGGTATTCTTCAACGGCACTTTCGGTAACCGGGGGTGAGGCGTAGTTACCCAGGTTGTACAAACCGTTGATCGCTAAATCCTGAATGAGCGTGTAGTTACGCTTGAACGAGTTCATCCGGCTGTTACCACCTACGTTAGCCGTTAACGACAGGTCCGAAGTAATTTGGTTGTCGTAGGTCAGCAAGAAGTCGCTGTTGGTCTCCTGGCGACCGAGCACTGTTTCTTCGTAGGCACCGTTGGGGTAGTAGCGGGCATTCTTCTCGGCGATGATGTTCTGGCGGGTATCGTTCCAGAAGTCAGTGCCCGACCGCAGCATCAGACTCAGGTGGTCGGTAAGCTTGTAGTTCAGCGCAATATTGCCCACCAGGCGGTCTTTGTTGTTAGAAAACGTCCAGAAGTCTTCGGTATAGAAGGGGTTCCAAAAGTACTCGTACTGCCAGTTGGCGTAGGGATAGCTCTGACCGATGGGCTGGATGACCGTCTCCGGGTTGTACGTCTCGTAGTCGCGCAGTTGGTCCCAGTTGGTGTTGCGGTGGGTCCAGATAAACTGCGAACCACTCTGGTAGCGGCGGTTGTTCGAGTACGAGTTGATATAAGAACTAGCTACCCGCACGCTCAGGCGGTCGGTGAGGTTATAACCGGCGTTCAGGCGGAAGTTATTGCGGAAGTAGTCGTTGTTGTGCACGATCCCGTCCTGCGCCATCCGGCCGATCGACAAGCGAAAGTTTCCTTTGTCGTTCGACCCGGCCAGGGCAATGTTGTTGGTGAGCAGCTGACCCGTCTCGAAGAAATTCTGGAAGTTGTCGGGCTCCGGGGTAAGCGGGGCTACGTTGTTGATGATTCCGGCGTCGGTTATTTGCCCGCCGGTCCACCACTGCGGGCGCAGGCGACCGTCCATGGGCTCGCCCCAGCTTTCGTCTACCCCGTAGGTGCCCCCGTTGCCGTTGGCGTCTACCCCGTTGCGGCCGTCCACGTAGAAGGTGCGGTAGCCGGTGCCGCCGCCGTAGGTGTTCTGGAAGTTGGGCGATACCAGCGGACGCGACCACATGGCGTTGGAGTTGAACTCTACTCCCAGCCCCTCGGTGCCGGTGCCGTCTTTGGTGGTGATCAGGATTACCCCGTTGGCAGCCCGCGAACCGTACAGCGCCGCGGCGTTCGGTCCCTTCAGCACGCTTACGTCGGCAATATTGTCAGAGCTAATCTCCGAAGGCCCCCCCCCGTACTGGTTCGATGAGTTGGCATCGGTGTTAACGGCGGGTTGGTAGTTTTCCATCGGCACCCCGTCGATGACGTACAGCGGCTGGTTGTTGCCCGAAATAGACGACTGCCCGCGGATCACCACGTTAGACCCCGATCCGGGCCCCTCGTTGCTGGTAACCTGCACGCCAGCGATGCGGCCCGACAGGTTGTTGACCACATTGGCTTGCTTGGCCTCCGAGAGTTGCTCACCACTTACTTCCTGCACGGTGTAGCCGAGCGCTTTTTTCTCGCGCTCCAGGCCGAAGGCGGTCACAACCACCTCCGAAAGTTCGGCCACGTCGTCGTTCATCTTGAGGTTGATGGTCGAGCGATTGTTGATCGCCACTTCTTCGGTTCGGAGTCCGATAAAGGAGAACACCAAGGTTTCGGCTTCTTCTCCAGCCGAAAGTTGGTAGTTACCCTCAATGTCGGTAATAGTGCCGATGGTGGTTCCCTTTATTACCACGTTCACCCCGGGCAGGGCGCCGCCATCCTCAACGGAAGTGACTTGTCCGCTGATGGTTTGGGCCAACAGGGGGGCACTCAGGCCGAAGAGGAGGAAAAGGATAATAGGTACGCGGCAACGGTGCGCGGCAAAGACGCTGTTGCGGGTAAAGATTGTGCTCATAGGTTCAGCGGTTTTGTTGGTGAATAATATAATTACCCACAAACCTAGCTGATCAAACACGAAATATCAAAATATTATTTTGTCAAAATGCTTTTAAGTAGAATAAAATTGACTAGCGGATTTTAAATTATAGAATAATAGTTCGCTTGGTGGACTACCCCTAACGAAATCTGAAATATTTGCGACTATATTTAACAATATTCCAAGTTATGCGTTAGTAAAAAATTTTCATCATGCTTAATAATAATTTACCTACTGTTAATTCTGATTAATGATCGTATAACGAATTATTGTTCGACTTCGACTATTTGATAGTCAGGTAGTCAATTAGCCAGTGCGTAAGTAGCACCGCGAAGAGTAGCGCGGGCAGCAGATTGGTAATACGGAGCTTTTTAATCTCCAAAAGGTCAAATCCTAACCCAATAATGATCACTCCCCCAGTGGCTGAAAGCTGATGAATCACTACCTCCGACAGGTAAGGTTCCAGCAGTCCGGCCGACAGCGTAATCGATGACTGAAACAGCAGCAGGGGCAGCGCTGAGAACAACACCCCCCAGCCGTAGGTCGCTGCCAGCACAATAGAAGCGAAGCCATCGAGCACCGACTTGGTATAAATCAGCGATGGGTCGTTGTTCAGGCCTTCTTCTAGTGCCCCCACCAGGGTGAGCGAACCCACGCAAAACAACAGAAAGGCAGTGACTAGCCCCTCGGTGAAGCGTTCGCTCCCGATGCGCACCTTCTGTTGCACCCAATCGCCCAGTCGTAGCAGTTGGTCGTGCAAGCGCAAGCCTTCGCCAGCAACGCCACCTATCAAGATACTAAAAATCAGGATCAGGATGTTTTCTACCTGCAGGGTCATCTGCATCCCAATCAGCAGGGTACACAGTCCCAAGCCCTGAAAGCAGATGGTGCGGATGTTATCCGGGAACTTACGCTGCAACAACAAACCCAATAGACTGCCCGCAACGACCGCCAGGGTGTTTACCAGGGTTCCTAAAGGCATATCGTGCGTTTTGCTTTCTCCATTGAGCAATATTATGCTATTTTTGCTTTATAGAGAAAGCATTATGGAAGAACTGATTGAAAAGTTTCGTAAAAAAGTAGTGACCGCCCCCGCTAGCCCTATTCGGAGTTTCGTTGAACAGATAGATTGGCGCGACCGGATGGTTGGCATCAAAGGAGCCCGAGGGGTGGGCAAAACCACCCTGCTGCTCCAGTACATTCGCCAGCAGCTTCCGCTCAACCGGCAAACGCTTTACGTTAGCCTGGATGACATCTACTTTGCCGACAATACCCTGGTAGCGTTAGCCGATCAATTTACCAAGAATGGGGGCACCCTGTTAGCTTTAGACGAAGTCCACCGCTACCCCCGCTGGTCGGTGGAGTTAAAAAACATCTACGACGACTATCCCAATCTTAAGGTGGTTTTTACCGGTTCGTCGGCCTTGCATCTTCATCGATCCAAAGCGGATCTGAGCCGCCGGGCGGTCATGTATCATATGCCGGGCTTGTCGTTTCGGGAGTTCCTCCGGTTTGCCTATCAACTCGACTTTCCTTCGTTCTCATTAACTGAGTTGCTCAACGACCATATTGAGATTAGTATGGAGTTGGTTCGCCAGTTTAAGCCGCTTCCGGCGTTCAATGAGTATCTAAAGCTCGGATACTATCCCTACTTTTTGGAAAACCGAGACACGTATCATCTAAAACTCGCTGAGATCATTAATCTGATCTTAGAAATTGATTTGCCCTACGTGATTGACATCAACCTGAACAGCATCGAGAAAATTAGAAGATTGCTCTACGTGCTGGCCGAGTCGTCCCCCTTTAAACCCAATATTCTGAAGCTAAGCGAGAAGGTAGGTGTCGCCCGGAATACCATCATTGCGTACCTGGAGTACCTGCAAGAAACCGAGTTGCTCTACCTGCTGCGCAGTGCTACTAGGGGAATTAGCGCCATGCAAAAACCCGAAAAGGTATACCTGCAAAACCCTAATCTTTTCTACGCGATTGCCCCGGGCAATGTTAATGTGGGTAGTTTGCGAGAAACATTTTTTTATAACCAACTCCAAGTGAAACATACCGTACAATACCCTAAACAGGGAGACTTTTTGATTGACCACCGGTGGACTGCCGAGATTGGCGGAAAAAACAAGGGTAAACAGCAGTTGACAGGCTCGGAGGACGGGTTTGTGGCGGCGGCCGACCTGGAAATCGGTTACCAGCGCAAGATTCCACTGTGGTTATTTGGGTTTTTGTACTGAGATAACAATTGGGCAATGAATACCTTCGTTCTTCCTCACTACGATTTTTTTCTAGTAACACAGACAAAGGTAGGGTAGCGGCGCCTTCGGCAGTATTATTACCAATCAGTAGACAAATCAAATCTTTCCTTATCTAACCGTTTTCTCATGACAACTGCACCTCAGAAATTCCTTCCCCGCTTATTCATCGTTGCCCTTTCCGTTTTGATCCTGGCCTGCGAAGACAGCAGCACCGCCGTACGCGGCAGCGGCCCGGTGGTAACCCGCACCTTAAACTTAGACGACATTCGGGGACTTGCCGTTTCGGGTAGCCAGAACGTAGTAGTTACCCAAGGATCGCCGCAGGAAATCGTCGTAGAAGGACAGGCCAATCTGATCGACATTCTTTCTACCCGCGTGAGGGATGGCATTTGGGAGGTTCGCTTCACCGAAAATGTGCGAAACGTGGAGGACTTTACCGTATTTGTTACCATCCCCGACGTAGACTTGGTAAGCGTGAGCGGGTCGGGCAACGTGAGTAGCGACGGCGACTTAGTGCTGGATATACTTAGCGTAACGGTATCAGGTTCGGGCAACGTGAGTTTGGCCGGTACCGTAAATGAGCAGACTGCTATTGTTTCCGGATCAGGCGAAGTGAGCAACTATAACCTGAGCAGCAGCCAAACTACCGCCACGGTGAGCGGGTCGGGTGCGGTGCGGGTCACCGCTACCGAGGCACTCAACGCTACAGTGAGCGGAAGCGGAACCATCCAGTACCGGGGTAATCCGACGGTCAACAGCACGGTTACCGGCTCGGGGCAAGTAACAGAAGGTTAACCGCCCCCATTCTTTAGAGCATTAAGTTCGCTGGTTAGTCGTGCGCCACCGTGCCAAGGCGGGTAGCGGTATAATGATCACGGTAGATCAGAGCCGCTTCGTCCGCCAGCGTAACGTCTACCTGATCCGGCTTGAGCAAAGCCCCCTTTACCTCCACCGTACTGCGGTCGGTAGCGTTTACAACGAGTTTTTGGGTTTGTTCCTCCCAGTTAGAATTTACATAATAGTTGAGTCTGGCGTAGTCAGACGCGGAGACGGTCATGGTGGGCACTCGGGTTCCGTACCAAAGTAGGGAAGCAGTACCGCTAAGCCGCACGTCCACTTCGCCTACCGGAATTTCGTTGAGTGCTGCGGAGAAGACGCGCACATCTACTTGTCCCTGGTTGATGATCGTCAGCGAACTGCTGGGAGGAAGATTGAGCCGCACTTGGAGCGGAAAAAAGCTATCTGGCTTCTGAAAAAACAGAGTGTCGCCCCGCTGCGTAACGTACCGCTCGAACAAACCGTCGGTGCCGGTGGGGCAGTAGAGTTCTACGCTGCGGCTGGTAAGTGTATCAAAAAAGATTCCTTCCCGGACAGACTGATTGCGACCAATCTGGTACTGTTGGCTTTCGTGACCCACCACCATAGTTACGTCCCAATCTGAGGCGACTACCACGGTACGGACGGGCTGATTGAGGTTATGCAGGTCCAGGCTTCCCGACGTGGGGTGCTCGATGCGATGGTGGAGCACCGCGGCACCCACGAAGGTAAAAATGACGAGTACACTAAGGGCGATAACAACCGCCCACTGACTACGGATTAGGTGCATGTTCGTACTGTTGGTAAAGGGTTTGTAATTCTTCTAGTGTAATGTCGAGCAAATCCATGGTGCGAAACAGGGTAGGCAACGATTCCGCCAGAAACTCCTGCTTCTTGAGCCGAACGGCCCGGGCCGGGGCGTCCGCGCTCACGAAGTAACCGATGCCCCGTTGCTGGTAAATGATTCCAAGTTCCTGAAGGTGGGCGTAGGAACGAACCACCGTATTGGGATTCACGGCTACCTCCACCGCGGTATCGCGCACCGAGGGAATCCGGTCGTTGGGTTGCCAGGTGCGGCGCAGCACCCGCTCAATCATACGGTCGGCGATCTGAAGGTAGATGGCCTGGTCGTTCTTGAATTCCATATTAGGCTTCTTTTCCGGCGAGGGTTCCGTACGTCAGCCCTACCAACAGCAGAGCTAAGCCCGCTAGCCAGTAGGGGGCTAGGTAAAAGGCGTAGCGGAAAAAGGTAGCCCCGGTATTCATTCCGTACACTAAGTTGACGCCCAGCACCACCCCGACGGTTAGGCCACTGGCGTACAAGAACGTTTTGATCAGCGGCACCTTCCGAAACAATGCTGCGCCCAGCACAAAGACCGACTGCGTGAGTATTAGCAACAGCAAGCTCCGCCAAACCACCGGTTCTAGCGCAAAGGATCGGTAAAAGGCAGGATAGAACGCCCCCGCTACTACATTAACAACTAGCGAGAACCCCCAGTACGCGGCCAGGTACACCAGGGGATAAAGCAACGTGCTCAATAACCAGTAGGCCAATAGCTTCTCTAGCGCGCTGGCCGGAAGCATCAGGAAGCGATAGGTAGCAATCGGCTGGCGCAGCGCGGGGAACGTCGATCCGGCGAACAGGTAAGCACCGATGAAAAGAGTGATCAAGAAGAAGTCCGAATGTAAAGTGAACAGCCTATCGTTCGTTATTACACTCTCGCTACCGTGCACCAGCAAGACCAATAACAAGGCAACTCCCAGGCTTGCCAGGGTGATCAGTGCGGCGCGCCGTTGCTCCTGAAAAAACGCTAGCCGAAGCAGGTGAGCGAAACGAGTTAGATTAAAGTGGTTGTTCATCGGGCGTCAGGTTGGTAAAGTTTTCGGGATGGGCCATTACCGCGTTAAACAGTAGTTCCAGATTTACCCGCGAGGGCGTTTGGGAAGGGTTGATCGTTAGGGTCTGGTAGCGACCCAGGGCTTCTTCCTGATACAAAGTAGTTTCAGGTAAGGTCGTCCGGTCGGGATCGAAACGGTAGTTTGTCGCAATTTCATCGGTAGTCTGGTTAAAGATAATCCGGCCCCGGTCGAGCATCACCACGCGGTCAATCAGCGTTTCCAGGTCGGGCACCTGGTGGGTAGAGATAATCAACGTCCGGCCTTCGGTCATGGCGGCGGCCACCATGCGGCGAAACTGTCGTTTGGAAGGAATGTCCAGCCCGTTGGTTGGTTCATCCATCAGCAAGAGGGGACAGTTCGTTGCCAGGGCGAAGGCGATGAAGAACTTCTTCCGCTGTCCATACGACAAATTGCTCAGCCGCTCGCCGATGTCCAATTGGAAATCGCGCAGCAGTTGGTGCAGGTAGTCCGCGTCGAAGCGGGGGTAGAAAGGAGCGTAGTGGCGAACGTAGGCTTGCATCCGGGCGCGACTCTCGCCGGGTTCTTCGGACACAAAGTAAACCTGCTGCAAAAAAGCGGGCGTTCGTTCGGCTGGTTGATGGTTCAGCACCCGGCACTGGCCACTCGTAGGAAAGCGTAGTCCGCCCAGAATCTTAAGCAGCGTTGTTTTTCCCGAACCATTCTTACCGAACAAACCCACCACGCAACCAGGCAGAAGCTGCCAGTTTAGCTGATCAAACAGGGGCGGGCGGCGGCCGTAGCGAAAGCAGAGATGATGAATAGTGATCATAGTAGTAGTCTAGTGTTATAGTAAACTAGTACACTGCAATAGTAATTACATTTTGATTGCGAACCTATTTAATCCTCTAGTTTTTCGGTAGGTATGAGAATGCGTGGCTTTTTCATCTGCTTCAGCACCATTTAGACCTGATGGTTAATAGTCGATAGTCGACAGTGCACGGTAGGCTATCGGCTGTCGTCCGTGGACTATCGACTAACTAACTGTGGACTATCCGACTACTCGCGATAATACACCCGCTTCACCCGCTCTCCCACCTTGGTCAGCAGTTCGTAGGGAATGCTTTCCAGTGGTTTGGCCAGTTGCCACAGCGACTCCTGGTCCTCAAAAACCACCACTTCGTCACCTTCTTCTACTCCTAAACCAGTCACGTCGACCATCGTCATGTCCATGCACACCCGCCCTACGGTGGGGGCCCACTGTCCGCGAATTTTCACGCGGGCCCGCCCGTTGCCGAAGCGCCGGTCGAAGCCGTCGGCGTAGCCAATGGCAATGGTGGCCGTCTGCGTAAGCCGCTCAATCACTCCCTGCCGACTGTAGCCCACCGTGTCGCCTGCTTTCAGGTTCTTCACCTGCGATACCACCGTTCGGAGCCGGGCCACCGGCCGCAGGGCGTGCGGATCGGCGCCCCAAGTATCAACGCCGTACAAGCCACCGCCCAGACGCACCATATCGTACTGATAGTCCGGAAACCGCAGCATGCCTACCGTGTTGGCCACGTGCCGGATGGGCGTATATCCTAAAGCATCGACCAGCAGTTTACAACCCCGGTCGAACGCTGCTACCTGCTGGTGAGTGAAGGCATCGTGCTCGGCGTGGTCGGAGGCCACCATATGGCTAAATATGCTGGCCACCTGCAGCGTAGGGTGCGTCCGGAGCACCGCAATCAGCTGCTCCCACTCGGCCTCCACAAAGCCCAGGCGGTGCATACCGGTGTCGAGCTTCAGGTGCACCGGTGGCACGTGGGGCAGGTAGGGCATCTCGTTGATAAAGCTTTGCAGCAGTCCGAAACTGTACAGCTCGGGCTCCAGTCGGTAGTCGGCCATTTTACCGAAGCTTTCGGGCGAGGGATTTAGCACGATGATCGGCAGGTGGATGCCCCGCTCGCGCAGCGTGATGCCCTCGTCGGCGTAGGCTACCATCAGGTAGTCGATCTGGTGGTGCTGCAGCAGATTGGCGATCTCGAAGGCTGAGCCGCCGTACGAAAAGGCCTTCACCACCCCCAGCACCCGCACGCCGGGCTGCAGTTTGCTGCGGTAGTAGTTCAGATTGTCCATCACGGCATCCAGATTGATCTCGAGCACCGTGCCGTGAATCTTCTGCTGCAAGCGCTGCACGATCTTCTCAAAGGCAAAGGCGCGCGCACCCTTCACCAGGATGTTCTCATGACTAAACGACGCCAGGTCTACCTCCCGCAAAAACTGCTCGGTAGTAGCGTATACTTCAAAGGCAAAGGACGCATCCGCAAAAACTGCCAATGCCGCGCTCATCCGCGGGCCGATACCTACCAGTCGGTCGATCTGGTGCACTGCTAACTGCTCGCGCACCTCACGGTACAGTTCCTCTTCCGGCTGACCGGTTTGCAGCATATCCGATACGATCACGGTTTTGCGGTGGTGCTGCACCTGCTGGTTCAGAAATTCCAGTGCCATCACAAAGCTGGCCATATCGTGGCTGTAACTGTCGTCGACCAAGTGGCAGTGATTGATACCCTGCTTCAGTTCCAGCCGCATCGCCACCCGTTGTAGTTGTAGTAAACCGCTCTGGATGCCCGCCACCTTGTAGCCCGTGTCTATCGTGTATACGATGCAGTGCAGGGCATTCTCCAGCGAAGCATCATCCTGAAAGGGCAGCGTGAAGTCGTACGATTGATTGTTGTGGGTAGCACGTACCTGCAAGCGCATGCCGGTGCCCTGAGGTTCGGCGTGCACCCGATACGTGGCCTGGTTGTTACTCATCGACCAGGTGAGGTGCTGCCGGTCGGGGTACTGGTTTTCCAGAACCGTCCGAATGGGAGTAGCATCGTAGCGATAGATGATTTTCTCGGCTTCCGCAAAGAGCAGCGCTTTCTCCTGAATCTTCTGGGTCCGGCTGGTGAAGCCCTCGTTATGGGCGGGACCAATGTTGGTGAATATGCCTACCGTGGGGCGAATTACGCGGGCGAGTCGGGCCATCTCGCCGGGGTGGGAGATGCCCGCTTCGAAGATGCCCAGGCGGTGCCGCTCGTTGAGCCCCCACACCGACAGCGGCACGCCGATTTGGGAGTTGTAGCTTTTCGGGCTGATGGCCACCGCCCGGTGCGGACTGGTTAGCTGATAAAGCCACTCCTTTACAATGGTTTTTCCGTTACTGCCCGTGAGCCCAACTACCGGAACGGTAAACCGCTGCCGGTGCGCTGCCACCAGGTCCTGCAGCGCGTTGATGCCGTGGTCCACCTGCAGCACGTTCGCTTCGGGCAAGTGATCGTCTATCGGCTTTTCTACCACAAACTGCCGTATCCCGCGGACGTAAAGTTCAGAAATGAAGCGGTGGCCGTCGTGGTGCAGGCCGTCGATGGCGAAGAAGAGGGTTTCGGCTCCTCCCCCGCCCCGCCGACTGTCGGTAAGTAGGTGCCTTACCGGGCGCTCGGGGTCGTGGGTTTGAAGGGGCGTACCCCGAAGGATATCCGGCAGATTAGAGAAGTGCATGCGGTTGAGCGCTAGGGCGGGCTGGCGGACAAAATACCAAAAATTAGGAAACCTCCGCCAGTTCTACCTCCAGATAGTAGGAGAGCAGTTGGATCAGCTTGTCGAACTCGATCGGCTTGGTGGTATAGTCGTTCATCCCGGCGGCGCGGGCTTCGGCCTGCTGCTCTTCAAAGGCGTCGGCCGACATGGCGATGATCGGCAGGTTGTGATACTCGGGGTTTTGTCGTAGCCGTCGGGTGGCTTCCAGCCCGTCCATCACCGGCATGTGAATATCCATCAGCACCAGATTGGGCTTTAGCTCCTCTACCCGCTCGAGCCCCTCTTGGCCATCGCTAGCCAGATGGAGAGTGATGCCCAGGCGTTTAAACAGCGCCACTACCACCAGCTGGTTCACCTTGTTGTCTTCTACCAACAGTACGCTGTTCTGGGCGGTAAAGTGGTAGTTTCCTGAAGCCAGCGGACGCGCTTCCGGCTCTTCGTTGGGGCTGTCAACTTCTTTGTACGGTAGAGAAAGCGTGAAGGTGCTTCCCTGGCCAACCGCGCTTTCTAGGGAGAGCATGCCCCCGAGGATTGCTACGAGCTTTTGGGTAATGGAGAGTCCCAGCCCGGTGCCGCCGTACTTTCGGGTGATGGTATTGTCGGCCTGCTCGAAGGGTTCAAAGATACTGGCCTGCCGCTCGGGTGGAATTCCGATGCCCTGATCCGTTACTTTAAGGTGAAGTACCTTGGCTACCGGATCAGCCTCTGAGGTTAGTACCACGCTTTTTCCCTCATCGGTGAACTTGATGGCGTTTGATACCAGATTCATTAAGATCTGATTGAGCATGGTGCGATCAGTTTCGATACACTTCGGAATGTCCTTGCTGCGCTCGTACGTAAACTTCACGCCTTTTTCTAGGGCTTTGATGCGATTGATCTGGTACACCCCCTTGCAAACCGATTCGGTAAGCGTAGCCCCCTTAGAGAAGTTGAATTTGCCCGCTTCAATTTTAGATAGGTCCAGAATGTTGTTGATCAGTTCAGAAAGGTTCTTCCCGCTCATCCGCACGTTCTCTAGGTACTGTAAAAAGCGAGGAGGCACATTAGCAGCTTCCACCTCATTAATCATAATTTCGCTGAAGCCGACAATAGCATTAAGGGGAGTACGAATTTCGTGACTCATGTTGGCCAAGAAGTTCGACTTAGCCTGGTTGGCCGCCTCCGCCTGGGCCCGGGCGGCCTCCACGTCGTCCAGCGACTTTTTAAGACGATCTTTGCTTTCGCGCAGGTCTTGAGTTTGCTCATTTACCTCCCTTTCCAGGTTGAGCCGATGCTGTTCCAGTTGCTCGTTGAGCACGATGAGTTCTTCTTGGTGCTGCAAGAGTTGCTCCTTGTTGATAGATAGTTCGTAGTACTGATCAAACATTCTATTAAGACTGCGATCGCGTTGCCGGGTAAACAGCCAGTACATCACGCCATTAAATCCGATACCTGCTAAGAAGATGCTCCAACGAACGTACTGGGCAACGGTGCTTCCTTCGGCATGTACCCGCGGCAAAAGCTGATAATCAGACCAAAACAAGACGCTGAAAACCAGCAAGGGTAGTGCAATCCCCGTGTATATTATGAGCTTCTCTTTCTTTAGGTCGGCAATAATAAAGGGATACCCGATCATCGTAACGACCGCCACTTCCAACAGTCCGTTTTTTCCGATTGCCGAAGCGTATACCAGGGTAAGAAAGCTTACTGCTAGTAAAAAGGTGAGTTTAGCCGCAGTGTATTTTTGAAGAGCGTTTAGCAGGAGCGGTAGTAAAACCAAAACAATGCAGCCGCCGGTCATCCACACCACGCTGCCTGCTGCTCCCAGCCATAGGTATACCAACAGATAGAAAGTGGCGACTGCTCCGCTGATTAAGCTGAACCAAGACATAATGCAAATGCGGTTCTCCGCATCGTTTACGTTGGCTGAACTACGCCACAGGGCGGTAGCCGATAAGAACGTACGGAACCATCTGAAAACAGGGGCGGTCACTTGTTGAGACATAGGTGAATACGGAATCATTGACTCCCAAGGTCGTGCTTTGGTGCCTATTCAGGAAGCTGTATGCGGGCGGAATACTACGAGTGACAGTTTTTAATTCTAATTGACTATTTTGCTTACTGTACGAAACCGAACATCAGTGTACGTTAACGGACAGTTGATAGCTTTCATTTAAATTACAACATTCTCACTATCAGTCACTTGCTCAATTGGCAGGGTGCTTGAACTTGCTCAACTATCTATTGCGAACCTAAACCCAAAACTTATGAAGACCGCTAGTTTCTTTCTTTCTGCCCTTTTGTTTGCCGCCACGGTTTTGGCGAATGACGATCCGTATCTCTCCAAAACCTTTACCCTTAGTGGCCCCGGCACCTTAGAAGTGGAAACTTCCGGCGGGGGCATCGACGTAGTGGGTACTTCGGGCAACCAGGTCATCGTAGAAATGTACGTGAAGCCCAACGGCGGGTGGAGCCTGTTCGGGAGCGACGATGACGACATTGAGGAGGCCCTGGAAGATTATGAGATTGACATCCGCCAGGACGGTGCCAAGGTGATCGCCACCGCCGAACGACGGGGAAGCAACTGGGGCAACAGCAAAGTGAGCATCTCCTTTAAAGTGATGGTGCCCACCAGCATGTCGTGCGATCTGTCTACCAGCGGGGGCTCTATCCACGTATCGGATGTGGAGGGTACCCACGACATCCACACCAGTGGGGGTAGCCTCAACTTCGACCACCTCAGTGGCACCACTGAGGCCCATACCTCGGGCGGCAGCATCAACGTGGACGACTACCAGGGCAAACTCGACGCTAACACCAGTGGAGGGTCTATCCGGGTAGACGGCTCCGAAGGCGAAGCAAAATTAGAAACCTCGGGCGGCAGCATTAATCTGAAAAACATTCGCGGTAGCTTGGAAGCGCACACCAGTGGGGGCAGCATCCGCGCCGACGTGGAGGAGCTGGGTAAGTACCTGACCCTAAAAACCAGCGGCGGCGGCATCACGGCGACTATTCCCGGCGGACAGGGACTAGACCTGGACCTGTCGGGCAACCGGGTGAACACCAAACTGGTGAACTTCACCGGCGAATCGGACAAGAACAGCATCAACGGTAGCGTGAACGGCGGCGGCGTGCCAGTAAACCTACACACCTCGGGCGGCTCGGTGACGCTGGACTATCAGGGAATGTAAATCGGGTGTCGGACGTAGGCATTCACTTACGCTTGCTCATCCTGCTCCTTCTCGCGATGAATCTCCGGCAGTTGGTCGGGCGACAGCAGTTGGAGCGTGATGGCGTGGCGGGCGGCGTCTTCGGTGTGTTCGCAGTACATCAAATCTACCTGGTGCTCCCGAAGAGCATCGCCAATCTTTACGATCTCTACGTCGCGGTGGTCGGGGGTCACGTCACGAATGTAGATCGCCAGGATGCGTCCGGGGAACTCCTCCACCACCTGCCGGTAGATTTCCGGGTCGTGCTGGCTGCTGTCGCCCACCAGCACGAAGTTAAGCGACGGGTACGTTTCTAAGATGCGGCGGATGTTGCCCAGTTTGTGCGTGCCGTGCCCCTCTTTGATAAACATGGTATCGCTGATCCCCAGGTCGCGCAGCAGCACCGGCGCTTTGGGAATATCCTGGAGGTTGAAAAACTCTATCAGCAGGTCGTAGAGGTTCCACGGGCTGCTGGAGACGAAGAAGAGCGGGTTTTTTACTTCCTTCTGAACCCCCACCTGCAGGGCGTGGTAGAAAGCCGTTACCCCTGGAAAGGGGTGCCGCGCGGTAGCATTTTCCATAAACGCGCGCCGAAACATCTGCAGCAACCGCCCCACGTCCGACACCAGTACCGTATCATCAATGTCGGAGATGACCCCAAATTCTGCTTGCGGACTCGGAATGAGCACCTCCCCCTGGGCAATGACATCTTCCTGCCCCTCAACCACCTCATCGAGCAGCCGCAGCTGCACCGGGTACCAAGCAGTATTGGTACTCAGCAGGGTATCGTCTACCGCAAAGGTCAGGTTAAAGTAACCTTCCTCGTCCGTTTCTACCGTTTCCTCTTTTCCCTGAAAGTGTCCCTGCACCCGCACAAACGGAATCTCACGACTTCCAATGCGCTTGGCCGAGGCCACCAGGTTCTGCCACACGGTATCGTCGGGAGTAGGTTTCACGATGCCCGTATCCTCGAGCACCCGTCCCGTGATGCTAACGGCTTGTCGGTTGCCGTAGCCCCGGTAGGGTACGATCATCACCGGCTTGATCAGGTCTAACTTCTTGCGGATGGCAAACTTGGTACGGTCGAAGGAGTCTTCGATCCGGTCGAGAAGGGCGAGTAAAGAGTCCATAGGGTCAGTAACTACTAATGATACGATTTGGTTAAACGACGGCCACCCCTAACCATTTTGCGAGGCAAGTTGTCACAACAGAAGCAACGCTTCGCGAAGGCTCTACGCTGTACGGACGCTATCGAAACCCAGGTTGAGCAGGACGGATTATCTCCTAAACGTGCAAATACGTTATTGGGACAAAGTAGCTAAGGAGGCGGTAACTGACGAAGCATCCGGTTGATTAATGCTACTACGTAACTGCCGGTGTGGGGCCCGTACCAATTGGTTTCGCGCGCTTCGCGGTGGGGCAGTCGGTAGTACTCATCCGGGATCACGTAACCGAGGTAGTCACCATTGAAGCTGGTTACCATCACCTGGTACCCATTGGCTTGGATCGCCGGGTACAAGAGGCCCGAGAAGTCGGCCGGAACCCCCACCAGCACCACGTCGCCCAGGCGGAAGAGAGTAAGGGTGGGCTGCGGCGTGCCGAAAAACCATTGAAACAGCCACGGGCGCACCTGCCATCCGGCGAACAGGCGCAGTTGCGGCTCGGGCAGATCGATGGGCACCTCAACGAAATTCATGGCGATTATTGATCTTCCGGCATCGGCAGTTGTATCTTCCGCTAGGGCACCCACCAGGCGCTGGGCGTAGGCTTCCATCGTCTCGTCGGCCGGGCGGCGCGGACTATGGCTACCCACGGCCCCGGCCGCCCACTGGGCGAAGTCGATGTCGGGTTGGGCTTCCAGCGCCCGCACTGCCACTCCGGGGTAGTCGGCCGACAGGTCCTTGGTGCGAGAGGAGAGAAAGGTAGCGTGAGCAGCAAAGCTCGCTAACACGGCAGTGGCGGCCACTGCCGTGGCGGCCACTGCGGTGGTCGAATCTTGCTTCAGGTAGATTACCCGGAGCAGAGAATCTACCCGCCCGTTCTGCACCAGTCGGTTACTCACCGACGCTGCGCCGTCGTACTGCGCGTAACGCAGGCGGGTAGGGCGAGCTCGGGTTTGGGCGCACCGCACGCTGGCCACGGTTTGGTTCACCAGCGTATCGACCAGCACCTGGTTGTAGCCCCCGGTGATGAAGGTGCCCGCCGGACCGGTTTGCCACTCGCCAAACCCGTGGTGGGTGTGCACGGCGGTGAAGTAGCAATTGGGTATTCCTAGGGCGGCCAGTCGTTGCCGCACCGCCCGGGCTACGGCGGGGGGCGCAAGCATCAGATCGTAGCTGATAAGCGCCACGGTGAGTGTACCCTGCTGAAATACCGTGCTGCGCACCCACAGCGAATCACGTACTTGCTCAAAATTACCTTTCCAGCCGTAGCCCATCAGTTTGGTCGGCTGGTGGGGAGTGACATTCTGCCGGGCCCACCCTACGTAGAGCGTATCAGATGGGCGGGTTGGCGTAGCAGCGAACGTACTGTCCAGACGGTGGATCATTGATTGGTAGTAGTCGGTTTGCGCGTAGGGAGTGGCCGCGGGGGTAGGCTTAAAGAACAGCAGAAACAGGGCGCCCAGGGTTAGTAACGCGTAGAGAAGAAAGCGGAAGAACTTCACCGGGGGCAGGGTTGATAGGCGGGGCAAAGGTAATGAATTAGTGGTTGGGAAGGACAAGCGCGCTTTGATGCTCCTCTGTTAAGATACAATCTTAACCCTATATTCCGTCCGGGCCGGAGGTTTGGGCGATTGATTGTCTTTTGCTTTTTTAGTTCATGCTTGTTTTGGAGATGCCGCGCTGAATAATTTTTGTTCGTTGTCAGCGGGTAGTTTTAAACAGAGTTGCTGCGGCCGAACGATATCGCACGTATTCAGGGAGTGCTTTTTTCGCTACGATGACTATTGTGGGTTGGATTAATCTATCTACCCGCCCCATCTACTGCGACATTTTAGAAGAGAGCTTTAACTTCTGCATAGAACGAAAAGGATTGCGACTGTTCGCCAACTGCATTATGCCAAGTCCCGGTCAGGAGCGACATATGCATTTGATTGGCTCTTCGGAAAAGCGATTTAGTGAGTTGCTACGCGATTTGAAGAGCCACACTGTCCGACGGTTCATTCACGAGGCGGAAAACAATCCCCAGGAGAGTCGGAGCGACTGGTTGCTGCACGTGTTCAAGTACCACGCTAAATATAAAGCTAGCAACGAAACGTATCAGGTGTGGATACACAATAACCGCCCCATCGACTTCACCAGCAATCCGCAGTGGTACGATCAGAAGATGCAGTATATCTATGATAACCCCGTGAAAGCGCGGATGGTAGATGTGGCGGAGGATTACGTGCGGTGTAGCTTTTACCCACTTTGCCCGGTTAAGATAGAATCTTAACTAAATAGTCTGTCCGGGCCGGAGGCCCGAACTATACCAGGTATCGTCTCCACCTCGGCCGAGCCTTCGGCTTCGCTAGTAAAACTTGTAGCGCTCGTCTTCAATGTCGGCGGCTTCGCGTACGGCCTGTGTGATATTAGCACTGGTGCGCCCTTGTTGCTGTTGCTGCAACTGCTCCTTATAGGTAGCGTAGTCGGCGATCTCGGGGGCAGGGGTAACCGATTGCAGTTCCACCATTACCACTCCGTTCTCGGTGATAACGGGTTCTGAAATTTCGCCTTCGTTTAGGGCGAAGGCCCGGCCTACCGCTTTGGCGGCAAAGCCTACGTTGGGCAGCGTATTGCTGCTTAGCTTGAGGTCATCAGCCGTGTACACGTTGGCATTGCCACCGTAGGCTTCCTTGCGTTCTTCCAGGGTGCCCTTTAGGCCGCTAAGTTGCTCGGCGATCTGTTCGGCTTTCTTCTGTCCGCGCACCTTAGCCAGCACTTGCTCCCGCACATTCTCGAGCTGGGCCGTCCCCTTCTCACGCTTGCCAGTGAGGGCAGCAATTACGTAGGCGTCGTCGAGTTCGTACACCTCCGACACGTCGCCTACCGAAGCGTCTTTGAAGGCCCAGCGCACCACCTGCCGGGCTTCGCCCAGTCCGGGCACGTTCTCGGCGTTGGGCGACAGGTCTTCAGCGTTTTGCACCGCCAGCGAATCGGCCTGCGCCTGCTGCGTAAACTCCTTAAGGTTACCCACCTGGCTGTCGAACAGGTCGGCCAGTCGGTAGGCTTGGTCGCGGGTAGCGTCGCTGGGGTACAGTTCTCGCTCAACGGTAGCCACTTTGTACAGCTGCCGCGTGGGCAGGTCGGTTACGTCGATGATGTGGTAACCGTACTCCGTCTCGATGAGACGGTTGATCAGGCCAGTTTCCCGGGCCGAAAACACCGCCTCCTCAAAGGGGGCTACCATGCGCCCCTCGGGGAACCAGCCCAGGTCACCACCCCGGGAGGCTGAGCCGTCGTCGCTGTACTCGCGGGCCAGCGCGGCGAAGTCACCGCCGTCGCGCAGCTGCCGGAGCACGTCCTGCGCCTCCTGGCGTTTCTCCGCCTTGTTTTCTTCCTCCGTTTGGAGCAGGATGTGCCGCGCCCGGGCGTAGGCGACGGTGTCTTCCAGGGCGTCGGATATTTTATACAGGCGATAAACTTCACCTTCCTGAACCGGACCCACCACCTGGCCCGGATTTAAACTATCCTCCTGCGTCAGATAGCTAGGTAACTCGTCGGTACGGTAGCGCCCAAATGACTGGGCAGGGTCGCCGTCGGTGTTGATAGAAGCGAAGATAGAGTCGTTGTTGGCCTCCGTAAGCTCCTGCTTTAGTTGGTTGAGCTCTTCTTCAAAGGCCGCCACGTCCTGCTCGGAAGGAACTACCGGAAAGCTAACGTACTGGATAGAGCGACCCGCTTCCTGCTCAAACTCTTTGGGATGTTTCTCGATGTAGGCGGTTAGCTCCTGGTCGCTTACCTGCACCGTTGAGTCAGGAATGGCCAGGGTGGGCACGTAGAGGTACTTCACCGAGGCGGTGGTATTTTCGGCCTCGTAGAACTGCTTGGCTTCCCGGGTGGTAATAAAGTCAGCCTCGGTGAGTAGGCCCTCGTACTTGAGGCGCTCGCGGCTCTCGCCCAGATTTTTCTCGTACATCTGCCAGGAGATTTGCTGCTCCTGCGGCAACTGAGGCATATTTTGGAGATAACCTACCAGCTGGTTACGGTCGAACTCACCGGTTTCAGGATTAGAGAACGACTGAAGAATGCCAGGGGCAATGTTGTTGCCCTGCACCATGTCAACCATCTCCGGTTCGGTTACCTCAATACCTAGTTCATCAAACTGCTTGGTAAAGGCTACATCGGCAATCAGTTTGTCCCAAGCCTGATTACGAAGGCCGCTCTTTTCGCGCTCCGACGGGTTGCGCCGGGTCTGGAGGTAGTAGTTCGCCTCCATCTCGTTAACGGCCTGCTGGTACTGATCGATGGAGATCTCCTCACCGGCGATCTCACCAACCTCTTTGTCCGGCCCCCCTAGCAGTTGGGAGCTAGGACCCAGCAGGTCGCCACCCACCAAGAAAAGAATCAAACCAATGGATACGGCCCCGACAATCAGGCCGGTGCGCTCGCGAATCTTACTAATCAATGACATACTACCTTTGGGATTAAGGTTAATGGGTTAAACGGCAGAATTCGGTATCAGCTGCCAAAAGTGCGGGCCGCGTCCCGGTCGGGCATGAACCCGGCGGGGTCCGCCACGGTGGATGCCGCCCAGCGGAATGCCGCTCAGCGGAACGCCGCCCGAAGGCAAAGATACGCGGAATCCTGGCTTAATCAAACGGATTGTTTCCAAGCAAAACGCGCAAGGGACGAAGAATATTATGAGGTTGGATTGTTAGTCGGCAAGGTGAGCTTCACGGTGTCGATGCGGTTATCGCTCATGCTCATTACCGTAAAGGTGAGGTCGTCGGCGGGGATGATGTCGCCCTTGATAGGAATTTCGCCGGTGAGCGACAGAATGTACCCACCGAGCGTGTCGTAGTCTCCCTCAGGCACCCTCCACTGGTACTTCTCGTTGAGGTAGTCGATCTCGTGCCGGGCGCTCACCAGGAAGTTGTGGGCATCAATCTGGTGCTCCACCCAGTCTTCGTCGTCGTGTTCGTCCTGGATCTCGCCGAAGATCTCCTCGATGATATCTTCAATGCTCACGATGCCGGCGGTGCCCCCGAACTCGTCCACCACCAGCGCCAAGCTTTTGTGCTCGGTGATGAACTGAATCATCAACTCGTTGGCCGGAGTGGTTTCGGGCACGATGATGATGGGCGTCAGAATCTGATCGATGGACTGCGGTTTTTTGAACAACTCCAGCGAGTGGCAGTAGCCGATCACGTCGTCGATGGTTTCTTTGTACACCACAATCTTCGAGTGGCCACTCTCTACGAAGGCCTGCGCCAGCTCCGCGATGCTATCTGATAAGTCGACCGCCACCACCTCGGTGCGGGGGATCATGCACTCGCGCACCTTCACGGTTTTAAACTCCAGGGCGTTGTTAAAAATCTTGGTGTCTACCCGGTGGGCTTCAATCCGCGGCGCCGGTTGGGGCGCTGCTGGGTCGATGGGCGAAGACTCACTCAGCGTATTTTTGATGTAGTCGTTCAGGTCGGTGAGGCCGAACACGGTTGAATTCTCTTGGTACTTAAACCGAAACACACGAACGATGGTAAACTTAGAAACCTTGTCGATGATGTACACCACCGGATAAAGCAGCACGTAGATAATGCGAAAGGGCAGCACGAAGAAGGACAACAGGCTATTGGGGTCAATCATGAACACGCTCTTGGGCGTGAACTCAGCAGTAACCAGCACCAGCAGGGTAGCAATAATGGTTTGCGCCGTGAGCAGACCAATGTCGTTGTTGGCCCAAACGGGCAACTGGGCCAATAGCCAGGGCTCCAGCAGATTGGCCATAAAGATACCGTAAAGCACCAACGCAATGTTGTTGCCCACCAGGGTGGTGCCAATAAAGCGAGTAGGGTGCTGGAGGTGGTTGGCCAGCAAGCGGCCCGCCAACGAACCTTGTTTATTGGCTAGCTCAATGCGCAGCTTATCCGCCGAGATAAAGGCGATTTCTATTCCCGAAAAGAAGGCGGAAAAGAGCAGACAGGTGATAACCACGATAAGTCCCGAATAATCCATGCGCTACCGGGAGGCTTTTTTTCTTCGGAACGTCTTCGATTTCTTGGCCGGAGGGGAGGGCAGAGACTCCCGCCGACGCCGACTCTTGTACCATAGCAGCAGCAACGACGAGAGCATAATAAGCCAGTACGAATGCACAAAGCCCACCGTGATCGCCTGGTGCACCCCAATGACGAAGAGGGTGGCACACAATGAAAGAATAACGGCATCCGGAACGCGCATAGCTAGTTAACTGAAAAAGAGCCGGTAGGTTTCAGAATGCGGTACGACGACATATCTTCTTCGGCGGTGAGTCCCTCACCCATGATGACCTCTTCCTGCGAAATGATTTCTACGTAGCGGTCGGTGTGCACCTGCTTGTCGTTGCGGTTCCAGTGCAAAATTTCGGTCTTGAGGGTTTCGCCGCTCTCTATGTTTTTAACTACCACGTTGCCCTCGGCAGTAAATTCATTTTCTTCCTGACTATAGCTCCCACGGTCGGCCACAATGGTTGAGGTAACCGCTCCACCGTCGCCGTACGACTCGATGTAGATGCCCTCCGGAAAGTCGAGATTGCCGTTGGCGTACTGAAGTTGCCGCTGGGCGGTAATCTTGTTCTTCACCACAGCCGAATCACTAAATAGGAATTCGGCATCGGTTACCTCGAGGGTGGGCCCTTCGTACTCCTTAAATTCTTCGGCGCTAGTCTGCTCGTCGCGGCAGCTCGCGGCCAACAGCAGCATTCCTAATCCAATAAACCAGCGGTAACTCATGGTACGTGGCGGTACAATAAAAAAGCCACTTTCGGCAGTAGCACCGAAAATGGCTTAGAATAGCAATCTGTGCGTTTAGTCACGCGTCTGGATCGTGACGGATTCGCCTACCCAGCAGTTCACTTTGACCTTTTCGCCTACCTTCTTGTTGTAGGTAAACACTTCTTCTTTAGAAGGAAATTGCTCTTTGGCGCTGCTCATACCCGCTCGATCACCCGCCTTGGCGTACATATCGTAGGCCGCGATAAACACCGCTCGATCTTCTACCATATTCTTTCCGCCCTTGCACTGATCGTAGCTGTTCATGTACATATTACCCACCATCTTGTAGGCCTTAGAAGCCTGCTCGCTGCTCATAGAAGCAGATTTCAGGGCGTAGTTGCGGGCCTGCGCTTTGTCACCATTCTTTAGGTTGATAGAGGCCATGTCCATGTAGATCTCACCCTTTTGCTCGTCGTCGCTCGACAACTCAATGGCCTTCTTAAACCACTCGTCGGCCTCATCGGTCTCGTCGTTGGCTAGCTTGCGCGACGCGATGGTCTTGGCCAAGCCGGCGTTGGGTTCCGCGTTAAAGGTAGCCTCGGCCGCCTCAATAAAGAAGGGACGGTCGGTGCACGAGGAAGCTAAAGAAAGCGCGATAATCTTCTTGGCCATCTCAGCGTCGTCGGGATTGGCCTGTAGCTTAGGCAGCATCTTCTCCTCGATGTAATCGCAGCTGACGGTAATGGTGCCCGCAAAAATTTTGTCTACATTTTCGCCTACGTCCTTGTACTTGGCCGCGGTTTTTCCTCCGGCAGCCGATTTCTTGTCGGCGATCCCCGCAATTTCATCGTAGATCTCGATCACGCGGGTTTCGTCAATCTTACCCCGCTCGAACTGCGTCTTGGCGATGGTCATGTAGGAAACTAGGTTGTAGTACGCCAAGTTGCCGTTAGTTTTCTCTACGGTTTCTTCAAAAATCTGCTGAAGCTGATCGTACTGTTCCTTGTTCTTATACATCATCTTCATGGCCGAGCTGGCCTTGCGGTTCAGGATGTTCTCTTCCTTGCCACTGCCAAAGTACTCTATCCGCTTGTCGTACATAGCCAGCGACTTGTTCATGTACTCTTCTTTCTCGGCGGGGTCGGTAGCCTTCATGGCCAACTCTTCGTAGATGTCAGCTCCGTTTACGTAAATAGAGGAGTTAAGGTCAGGAGCATTTTCGTGCAGCCACTGCAGTGGCTGCACCGCCTCTTTGTAGTTCTTTTGCTTTTTAGCGTCCGTGTAGAGTACTACCTTCTCCTGGGCGGTGGCTTTATCTTCCGGCCAGTTCCAGCCGCCCTGCGCGTGCGCCGCGTAGGAGAAGATCAGAAATAAAGCGAGTAACGATCCGTAGGATTTGTAGTGAATGGTGTATTTCATCTTGTTTAGCTTTAATTTATTGGTTGTACATGAAACGAAGTATGTGCTGCTGGGGAGACATCACAACGAAGGCCCTTCTCCCCAACTGATCACAAATATAACGCAAATCGTCCAAATTTTGTTAAACCTTACGTAGCTTTCGGTAACTTCATTAACGAAAAAATAGAGGGCAGTGGTTCGTTAGAAGTTTAAATCTATGCTTTAAATGTAACACCTCAACGACAAAAGCCACTCCATGTTTTACATTTGTGTTATATAAAACATGATTTTTCTAATCAAATTTACGTCGGATAAACCAACGATCATTAAAGGTTACCCCCAGGGTTGCCCGTAGGTAGTTCTCACGAATGAGTCCCTGATCGGTAGTGCCTCGGTTACCTACTTCAAAGGCAAGGTTAATACTGGACAAATTACTTACAGGTAAGGATAAGCCAAAATCTATACCAAACTCCGTGATTTGCTCACCGTTTACCGCAAAAGGCAAATTTCGGTAGTGTCCTCCCAAACGATAGGCCACCCGGGCCAGGTAGCTGTTTACCGAGGCGGCATTGGGAATGTACTGCCCCCCCGCGGCCAGGCTAAAGCTGTTCTGCATTCCCTCGTTCTGTCCCGTCTCAAACGAAGCAAACTCCTCCCACGCCTGAACCGAAACATCCACCCCAACGGTATACTTTAGGTACTGATCCAACGACAGGCCAAAGCTTAGTTTCTGCGGCAACCGCACGTTGCGCAGGCTATCCGTAACAATCTCTTGTCCGGGCACCGGCTGGCGGCTTCCCGGTATCTGACTGGCAAACTCCACGTTTTTAATAGCGCGCACCTGGGTAGCGGGCTGGTACACGAGCCCCAGGTTGAGCGAAGTGCGCTTGCCCACCTTCTGACCGAAGTACAGGCTCGGCTCGATAAGCACGTCTGAGTAATAGAGGCGGTCTTCGTACACCGAGGTGAGTCCGGAGGCGCCGGTCAGGAAGATGCTGCGCGTCTCGTTGATTCCGCCGAACAGGTAGCCCAGCCGGACGCCCACCGCCAGATTCTTATAGAGGCGCACCCCGTGCGAGAAGGACACCAGGTTGAGTCCGCCGCTCCCCTCGCGCACCCGCCGCGAATCCGGGCCGTCAGTGAGATCTTCCTCTTGCCGGTAGCCCACCGTGCTGTAGGGCATCACTCCCAGGCTGGCCGACCAGCGGTTGGGAATGATGGGAAAGGCGAACACGCCGTAGTTGATGCCGCCCTGGTTAATCGTAGCACTTTCGTCGTTACGGCGCTGCGTGGTGCGCTCGAACGAGAAGGCCACGTCGAACGACGACAGAGTGTTCTTATAGAGCATGGCCGGGTTCACGTAGTTGATGTTAAGCGCGTTGCCCGTGCCCACCCCGATGCCGCCCATGCTGTGGTTGTGCACCAGACCGGGCCGCGTCAGGTTGCCAATCCCCTGGGTAGAATACGGAGTGATGCCCACCTGCGCGAAGGCCGCCAGACTCAGGCAACAAAGGGCGACGGTCGTACTAACTATTTTGTTGAACATGGTGATGGAGGATACAATTGAGACCAATCAGGATTAGGTTGGGAACCACCGCTAGGGGATGGTCGGGAGGAATGATCGTGGTAAGATACGTGGCGTCGCCGCCGGTGAGCAGCACCTGCAAATCTGAGAATTTGTTGCCATACATCCGAATCATTTGGGTGATTTCTGCCGCCGCGCCGCCCGCCGCGCCGCTGCGCAGGGCGGCCGGGGTGCTGCGTTCGGTGAGGCAGAAGGGTGCTTCGTTGTGCGTTACCAGCGGCAGCCGGGCCGTAAACGTGTGCATCGCCCGCTGGCGCATCTGCACTCCGGGCGAGATAAGCCCCCCCCGGTAGTGCCCCCGCCGGTCGATCAGGTCGTAGGTGATGCAGGTGCCCGCGTCTATCACCAGGGCGTTGCGTTGGGGGTACTGCTGCTGGGCTCCGGCCACGGCTGCCCGGCGGTCGGCCCCCAGGCTTTCGTAAGCCTCGGCGAAGGGCAGCGGAGTGGCGCTATCCAGCACCAGCAACGGAATCGGTAGGCGTCGCCCCAGCGCCTGCACCGCCCGGAGCGGCCCCACCGACGAAACGATGGCCCGGGTTACCGAATGCTCGTCGGCCACCGCGAGCAAAGCCGACCAGTGAGAAAGCTGGTACGCTTGCTGCTGCCGGGCCCCGTCAAAGAGCGCCGCCTTGATCCGGGTGTTGCCCATGTCGATGGCCAGGTGCATGATAAAACTGGGGTTTAAGCGAATGAGATTGTTGGTGTTTAGCGCTTTCCTTGATATTTTGCTGCCGCTAACCCAATGATTATACTATCTTTGGCCGCCCGGCGAGCTTGGCAAGAGAACGCAAGGCGGGCCTCATTATTATGGATGCAGTCGCTCAGAAAGCTGCTCCGTTACTACTAACCGACCATGCTTGATGAACGCTAAGGTACTGCTTCTGTCTTTTCTTTTGGTGTTCACCGGCATCCTGTCAGCCACTGCCCAGTCGCCATCGTTACGCGCCACCCCGGCTTCTTTCAGCAGCTCCTGGCTGGCGCAGGCCGACCACGGCGATCCCCCGCAGCACGAGCAAGACCATCATGAAGAGGGCGCTGACGAAGAGCTGCACGAAGCAGCCGAAGCGCATACGTCGGCGCCCCCCTGGACGGTAATCCCCTTCGCGGCGCTGCTGCTTATGATCGCCACCGGGCCACTGTTCTACGAACACTTTTGGCACAAAAACTACCCCATCGTGGCGGTCTCGCTGGCGGTGCTGGTAATAACGTACTACCTATTTATTATCCACAACCAGCACGCCCCGGTGCACGCCCTGGCCGAGTATATGCAGTTTATCGCGCTACTGTCGTCGCTGTTCATCGCCTCGGGCGGCATCCTGATCAAGGTAGACCGAAAGGCAACTCCGCTCATCAACGCGGGCATCTTGGTGGTGGGCGCGGTCATCTCTAACCTAATTGGCACCACGGGGGCTTCCATGCTGCTGATCCGGCCCTACATTCGGCTCAACAAGGACCGCATTCGGGCCTATCATATCGTCTTCTTTATCTTTCTGGTCAGTAACATCGGAGGGTCACTTACTCCCATTGGCGACCCGCCCCTGTTTCTGGGATTTCTACGGGGCGTTCCCTTCTTCTGGACGTTCACGCACGCTATTGAAGAGTGGGTGGTGGCCATTGCGGTACTTACGCTAATCTTCTACATCATCGACCGGCGCAACCAGGCCAAGGCCGACCTGGAAGAAGAACCCGACGAGGAGTACACCAACAAGATCTCGCTGGTGGGGAAGCGTAACTTCATCTGGCTGCTGATCATTATCATGGCGGTGTTTATCGACCCTAATAAGTTCGACTGGGTGCCGGGCATCACCTACGATGGACAGCAGTTCTCGTTCGTGCGCGAGCTGATTATGTTCGCCGTGGCGTTCTTGTCGTACCGACTGGCCAGCAAAGACGCGCTGGCGGGCAACGAGTTTAGCTTCGAGCCCATCCGGGAGGTAGCCTTTATCTTTATTGGGATATTCGGCACCATGATGCCCGCCCTGGAGCTGGTAGGTGATTTCGCCAAGTCGGAGGCCGGGGCCGAACTGATTACGCACAATACCTTGTTCTGGGGCACTGGCTTACTGTCGGGTTTTCTGGACAATGCCCCTACCTATCTGAACTTCCTGGCGGCGGCCATGGCCTCGCTGGGCGCCGACGTGGGCAGTCAGGCCGATGTGCTGGCCTTCTCCGACGGAGGCTACCGCGATAGCATCCTGGACCTCACCGCTATTTCGGTGGCGGCGGTGTTCTTTGGGGCCATGACCTACATCGGCAACGGACCCAACTTTATGGTGAAGTCGATTGCCGAGCAGATCGGGATCAAGATGCCCTCGTTCTTTGGGTACATCCTGCGGTACTCTATCCCCTTCTTGCTGCCGGTGCTGGTGATGATCTGGCTGGTATTCTTTGCCTTTGCGCACTAACGGAGCGCTGAGCTAGTGCACTTCCGGCCAGATGATTCCCGAACGATAGGCAGGCTACGACACCACAATGCCTAGCTGGTCGGCGATTTCCATCTGGGTCTTCTTGAGCAGTTGGTGGTGTTGCAGAATCTTTAGCTGGGCGGATTCGTCGGCTTCGCTGAGTAGTTGCTGGCGGGTGTCTTGCAGCAGTTGGTTCAGGTGCACGAACTTCAGCTCCAGGATGCCCCGCTCGATCACCTGGTGCAGCACGTCCTCCTCCTGGGGCACGTGGATGTTGTGGCGCACCTCCCAGTTTTCGCTCAGCACGTAGTGGTCCACCACCATATCGATCACTTCCTTCGCAATCTCTTCGCTGTCCCCCTCTCCAATTAGTTGTTCTTCGGATACCGACACTCCCTGCTCGGTCAGGGCGCGGTAGCGGGCAAAAATCTGCGCGTACACTTCCGTTTGCAGGGTAGTATCCGCGAGCTCCGAAAAGATGTAGTGACACACTTTCGTCTCATCGTCTACCGGATAGTCGCCGTAGAGCACCAGCAGGCGGGTGACGCCCCGTTCTTGGTAGTAGGGAGGGGCATGACCCACCTCGGCGGCGGGTTCGGGCAGGGCGGGTGGGGTGCCATCGTCGCCTGCTTCGGCGGAGTTTATGCCGGGAAACAGCTCGGATGGCGAGTTTTGGGAGGCCCGCCGCGCCTCGCTGCGCTGCTGCTGAATGTGAATTTTGTTAAGCTCGGCAAACAGCACCGCCTCGTCCATGTCCAGCCGCTGGCCGGTGGTTTTTACGTACACCTGCCGCTGGATCGGGTCGGGCACCTTGGCAATACTGCCCACCACCTCGCGAATCAGTTCGGCCTGCCGGATAGGATCTTTTTGCGCTTCCCGCTGGAAGATCGTCGTTTTGAAAGCAATAAAATCTTCCTGGTGCTCGGTGAGGTAGTCGCGCAGCTCACTGGTGCGCAGCTGGCGAGCCAGGGTGTCGGGGTCTTCGCCCTCGGGCAGCACCACCGCCCGCACGTTGAGCCCGCCTTCCAGCAGCATATCGATGCCCCGGAACGAAGCCTTGAGTCCGGCCGCGTCGCCGTCGAAGAGCCCCGTCACGTTCTTGGTGTAGCGGGCCACGAGGCGAATCTGCTCGTGGGTGAGCGAGGTGCCCGACGAGGCCACCACGTTCTTGATGCCCGCCTGGTGGAGCGAGATCACGTCGGTGTAGCCCTCTACCAGGTAGCACATGTCCTCCTGGCGAACAAACTGCTTGGCCTGGTAGAGTCCGTAGAGCACGTCGCTCTTGTGGTAGATTGGCGTCTCGGGCGAGTTGATGTACTTTGCAATTTTTTCCGTCTTGTTGCCCAGAATTCGAGCTCCAAAGGCCAGCACCCGCCCCGAGATGTTGTGCACCGGAAACATGACCCGCCCGCGGAAGCGATCGTACGTGCGCTCTGGTTTTCCTTCCTCCGCCTCCTTTTTCACCACCAAGCCCGCTTTTTCCAGCAGCGTTGGGTTGTGCCCCTTGGCGGTGGCTTCCTTAAGCAGCCCGTCCCACTGGTCGAGGCTGTAGCCTAGCCCAAACTCCCGGATGGTTTCTTCACTAAAGCCGCGCTCCTTAAAATAAGAAAGTCCGATGGACTGCCCTTCTTCGTTTTCCCACAGCATTTGCTGAAAGTAAGCGTTGGCAAATTTCATGACGATAAACAGGCTCTCGCGCTCGTTCTGCGCCAGCAGCTGCTCATCGGTGGGGGCTTCTTCGGCAATCTCGATGCCGTACTTCTTGGCCAGGTGCTTGATCGCTTCCAGATAACTCATCCCCTCAGCCTCCATCAGGAAGGTAATCGCGTCGCCCGCCTTGCCCGAGCTAAAGTCTTTGAAGAACCCCTTGGAGGGCACCACGTAAAACGAGGGCGTGCGCTCCTGATTAAAGGGGCTGAGTCCGCGGTAGTTGCTGCCCGATTTTTTCAGGTTCACGTAGTCACCCACCACCTCCAGCAGGTCGGTGCGCGCCTTAATTTCCTCGATGGTTTCGCGGGGGATCATACGGACGAAGGTAAAAAGTATTTGCTTCTTCATTCATCATTCCTTGCTCGATATTGGATATTTTTGCGCTTCACGCTCATCAAAGTATGGAAAACACGTCCGGTTCTACCACCCTGGTCACTGAGAAAAAAGCTGTTAACAAAACCGTGCTACCCATCCTGTTCGCCATCAGCGGGGCGCACCTGCTCAACGACACCATGCAGTCGGTGATTCCGGCCATCTATCCGCTCCTCAAGGAGAACTACGCACTCACGTTCACCCAGATCGGCCTGATCACGCTGGCCTTTCAACTCACCGCTTCGCTGCTGCAACCGGTGGTGGGCTACCTCACTGATAAGACGCCCCGCCCCTACTCGCTGGTGGTGGGCATGGTGTTTTCGCTGGCCGGACTGGTACTGCTCTCGTGGGCGGCGCACTACGCCTTCATTCTGCTGGCGGTGGGGCTGGTGGGCATGGGGTCGGCGGTGTTTCATCCCGAATCGTCGCGGGTGGCCTACCTGGCCTCGGGCGGCAAGCGGGGCCTGGCACAGTCTATCTTTCAGATCGGCGGCAACGCGGGCACCGCCATTGGGCCACTGCTGGCCGCGCTTATCATTGTTCCCTACGGACAGGCGAACGTACGCTGGTTCGGGCTGGCCGCCCTGCTGGCGATGGTCGTGCTTACCCAGGTGGCGCGCTGGTATCGCAACAACCTGCGGCAACAAAAAAGCCATTCTCAAACTACCGAAACGTCGGCTTCTTCCTTGTCGGCCCGCCGGGTCAACGTTACGGTGGGCTTGCTGCTGGTGCTGATCTTCTCGAAGTACTTTTACCTGGCCAGCCTCACCAGCTACCTGACCTTCTTCCTAATCGATAAGTTTGCGGTGTCGGTGCAGCAGTCGCAGGTGCACCTGTTTGTTTTTTTGGCCGCGGTAGCCGTTGGCACCATCATCGGCGGACCGCTGGGCGACCGCTTCGGCCGCAAGTACGTGATCTGGTTTTCTATTCTGGGCATTGCCCCCCTCACCCTGCTGCTGCCCTACGTTGATCTGTTCTGGACTACCACGCTGTCTATCTTTATTGGTATAGCGTTAGCGTCGGCCTTTCCGGCTATTCTGGTTTACGCCCAGGAGCTAATGCCCGGCCGGGTGGGGATGATCTCAGGACTCTTTTTCGGCTTCGCCTTCGGCATGGGGGGGCTGGGCTCAGCGCTGCTGGGCAGGCTGGCCGATGCTACCAGCATCACTTACGTGTTTCAGCTGTGCGCCTTTTTGCCTCTGATTGGAGTGGTAGCAGGTTGGTTGCCCCAGGTTTCGCACCATGAATGATGGCAACCAACCGTTGCTACGTTAGTAATATCGGTACTCAATAGAAGGATCCTTTAGATAGTATATCTGGCCTTCTACGGATAGCTCTACCACCATTTCGGTGTTCAGCTCCGAATCTAGATTCCCCCAACGCACCAAATCTCCACGACTCACCAGGGTAAACGCATCCGGGGGTTGAAGCGATTTCGGTAACTTCTCGGTGTACTTTATTTCGTCACCATACTTATCAACCAGAAATATCCGATTGATCTGAACGGACGCTGGGATATCTACCTTCCCGGTTTCCAGTAGTTCGGCGAAGGCCCCTGTGTCTTCCTCACCGTTACCGAACATTAGCCAGCCATTAAGGACGTATTGGTTGCTGTTGAGGGCAAGGGTATCGCTCGCGCTGAAGAGTGCATCCTCGCTAAATTCCTCATCATCCTGACAGCCCAGTAGCAGCCCACCGGCTACAACCGCGAAAAACAGGCAATTACATTTTCTGACCATAAGGCATAAATATTAAGTTTTTACTGTTTGGAAATTACCCACGAAATGTATCAAACTTCTTTAATTTCTTGATGCGCTTGACAATAATTTTTTTAGAATAAATAAAAAATCAGCCCTTCTTTTTGTCCGCAGAATCATCCGGATGAGGAGAACTTTACCGAAGTGCGAACGCTTGCGTCTCAGTCTACGGGGCGGACGCTAACTCGGGGGTTTTTGCACTTCCGATTTTCGCTCAATTTATGGTTAATCTGCTGAATTTAGTAGGCAACGCGTACCCCGTATTCAATTCTTTGCTACATTTAGGGTCCGATAAGGTTCACACTACGCCTACCTAACGTCCTAACCAACATGGTCATCACCCAAGCTTTTTATCCGGCCCAACTCGAGCCGGTTTCGGTCTGGAACAAAGTTACCGGACAGAAAAATCAGGCGAACGCCGTCATCGAGATCAACAACCTGCTGGCCGAGCGCCCCCTGCTCAAGGTGCGGGCCACCGACGTACAGGACATCCTGGACCGTTACGCGCTCAACCGGTTTCGCGACTTCACCGACGGCTCGCTGCGCGATCTGTACAAGAAGTACCTGCGCTACTGCTTCGACGACAACCACCTGACCGAAGAAGATACCGAGCGGCTGCTTCACCTTAAGCGCATCCTGGGGCTTAGCGACAAGGCGGTGGCGCTGGCCAATCACCAGATCTGCCAGGAGGTATACGCCCGCAGTCTTGATGAAGCCCTGGAAGATCAGCGGCTGCACGCCAAAGAGCTGAACTTTCTGCGTCGGCTTCAGCACCGGTTGCAGCTCCCCCCGACCCTGGCCCACGAACTGCAGCAGCACCGGGCGGCCGACCTGGTGATTTGTTTCATCAAAGGCGCGGTGATCGAGCAGCCCCTCACCGCCGACGAGGAGGAAGAGCTAGGTGTGCTCACCGAGCATCTAAATGCAGTGCCGCAGTGGGACGAACGCACCCAGGCCGAGCTGATCAAGTACCGCCTGTACTGGCAGATCGAGAACGAAGCCCTCCCCCGCCTCTTCGTGCCCCTGAGTCTGCGCTCGGACGAAACCTGCTACTTTTTGTGCGATGCCGTTCACCATACCGCGCGGGGGATAGAACCGGCCGCACGCCCCCCGAAAGAAGAGCTGCGCCGCAAGCTGGCCGACGGTACCTACTGGCGCAACGCCAGTGTCGGCACCATTCACCTGGCCGATGATGCCTGGCAGGACACCGACCCCGGTAAGCTGTACCTCACCAACCAGCGGCTGATCTTCCGCAATTCGGAGCTCGAGCTGGTGGTGTACCTCGACAGCATTGCCGACTTTGACCACTACCGCAACGGCATCTTTTTGCACCGCGACAAGGGCGAGCCTATCTTCTTGGCCACTCCCACCGGGGCCGACATCGCGGCGATGGTGCTGGGCCGCACGCTGCGCGAACGATAGCCCCATGATCGACGTCTCCGGACTCACCTTTCGCTACGCGGCCTCGGCCCCCACGCTGGCGTTTCCCGACTGGCGGGTGTCGGCGGGCACTCACTGTCTGCTGCTGGGCAACTCGGGTAGTGGCAAAACCACCCTGCTGCACCTGCTGGCGGGGTTTTTAAAGCCAACCGACGGACGAGTTACCGTGGGCGATCAGGACCTCGGAGCGCTCTCCGAAGCCCGGTTAGATCGCTACCGGGGCCGCTCGATTGGCTTGGTATTTCAGCGCCCGCACCTTATTGCTTCCCTGTCGGTGACCCAGAACCTACAGCTGGCGCAGTACCTGGCCGGACTTCCGGCGAAGCCTCGGCAGATTGAAGAGACACTGGCCGACCTTCAGCTTAGTCACCGCCGCCACGCCCGTCCGGCCACCCTGAGTCAGGGCGAAGCCCAGCGCGCGGCCCTGGCGCGGGCGCTGCTCAACCGCCCCCGCGTGATCCTGGCCGACGAGCCTACCTCCAGCCTGGACGACGACAACTGCTACCGCGTGCTGGACCTTCTGCAGCAGCAGGCCGAACGCCACGAAGCTACGCTCATTATCGCCACCCACGACCAGCGCCTAAAAGCACAGATGCCCCAGCAACAAACCCTAGGGCGTGTTGACATATAAATTTGAACGGTAATTTTGGCGCGCTTTCCGTCCCGGTGGGGAACCACTATTCTGCGTTGCTTTCGTTGGCCGATGCCCTCACATCGCCCGCCTCAAGCGTCTTGACTAGCTAAAAACCTCGCTCAAAATCTCTCGTTAATCCATATGTCAACACGCCCTAGCAACCCCATGAACCTGTGGATCCTTAGCGCCAACTACGCCCGCCACCGCCCGCTCAACACCGTGCTCAACGTACTGCTGCTCGCCCTGGGCATCGCCACCATCACCGTGTTGCTGCTGCTGAGTCGGCAGGTGGAAGGCACCCTTACGCGCAACAGCCGCGGCATCGATCTGGTAGTGGGAGCCAAGGGAAGCCCTTTACAGATTATCTTGTCCAGCGTATTTCACGCCGACTTCCCCACCGGCAACATCTCGCTGGCCGACGTGCGGCCCCTGCAGCGCAACCGCCTGATCAAAAACATGATTCCGCTGGCGCTCGGCGACAGCTACCGGGGCTACCGCATCGTGGGTACCAACTACGACTACCCGGCGCTCTACGAGGCGAAGTTGCGGGTAGGCGACTGGTGGCAAAAGCCGCTGGACGTGACGCTCGGCGCTGAGGTAGCGGCGCAGTTACAGTTGGCCCCGGGCGCCGAATTTAACAGCAGCCACGGCTTGGCCGACGACCGCATCAACGTGCACGACGAGCAGGCGTTTCGGGTAAGCGGGGTGCTGGCCCCTACCGGTAGCGTCGTGGATAACCTCATCTTGACGGCGGTAGAGAGCGTCTGGGCGGTGCACGAGGAGCACGCAGACTCCGTCGCCCACGAAAGTCCGGTGGCGCAGGATAGCATTACGCAGCGAGGGCAGTCCAGCCCGGGGCAGTCCAGCCCGGGACTCCCCTTGGGGAAAGAAGGACAGGAGATTACGGCGCTGCTGCTCCAATACCGCTCGCCGATGGCGGCCGTGCAGTTGCCCCGCTTTATTAACCAGCGTACCAATCTCCAAGCGGCCTCTCCCCCCTTCGAGGTGGCGCGGCTGTTCACGCTGGTGGGAGTAGGCGTAGACGGTCTGCGGGGCTTCGCCTATGTGCTGGTGCTGATTGCCGCGCTGAGCACCTTTATTGCCCTCTACAACGCCCTGCGCGAGCGGCGGTACGACCTGGCCGTAATGCGCTCCCTGGGGGCCTCGCGCTGGACGCTCTTTCTGCTGATGATTCTGGAAGGAGTAACTATTTCGGCGGTGGGGGGAGTGGTTGGTCTGCTGCTAGGCCACGCGTTTGTGGGGGCGCTGGCGCAAGCGGTGCCCCAGTCCGGACTGGGAGTAACGGCCTTTCACTTCGTTCCGGAAGAAGCCTGGCTGCTGCTGGGTAGCGTGCTGGTGGGTGCCGGGGCCGCCCTGCTGCCAGCAGTAGCTGCTTACCGTACCAACGTGGCCCAGGTGCTGGCTCAGCGATGACCTCAGAGGCCATTGTTGGCACCAATCACCGCACCAAAGGCAATGCGATTTGTTCAATGTAAACGATGGTGCATTCGAAAAATCGTGACGTAAGGCACTTTTTGTTAAGCTTTATCGTCTAAATACTCAATTTTATTAAAAATTCTTTGGTCCCCAGATAATTTTTATCTTAATTGGGTGCTTATATTTGTTTTCTGTCGGAAACTACCAAATTTAGTTAGGCATAACCCGACGTACGTCTAGTGATTTTACCCTTAAGCTAACCTAACCCCATACACTATGAAAAAAGTAGAAGCCATTATCCGTACCTCTAAGTTTGAAGAGGTTATGGAAGCACTTACCGAGGCGGGAGTCACCTTTTTGTCGTTTTACGACGTGAAGGGGCACGGCCTGGAGAAAGAGTACCAAACCTACCGGGGTACCACCTACGACACGGGCTACATTCCGCGTACCAAGCTGGAAATCGTCATCTCGGAAGATTACCTTCAGAAGACGGTTGACACCATCCTGCGTACGGCGAAGACCGGTAAGGTGGGCGATGGCAAGGTCTTTATCACCACCTTAGACGACGTTTTCCGCATTCGGAACGGAGAACAGGGCACCGACGCAATCAATTAATCGAGGCCAACCACCCTCACTACTAACCTTTATTTATCTAATCGTAACCAATTTAAACATCTGATTCATGGAACAACTGTTTACAACAAATAACTTATGGATGATGATGGCTACCATTCTGGTATTCATCATGCACCTGGGGTTTGCTACCCTCGAGACGGGCCTTACCCAGTCTAAAAATACCGTTAACATCCTGTTTAAGAACGCTACCATTCTGCCCATCGGGCTGCTCACCTATTGCCTTTGGGGCTTTAATCTGATGTATCCGGGTGGTGACTACGCCGGGGCGCTGTTCGGCTTCGCTGGGTTTGGCATTGATGCCCCCGAAGGGGCGGCAGGTTTGGCCGAGTACGCCGATGGGGCCTACACTTACTGGACGGACTTTATCTTCCAGGCCATGTTTGCTGCCACGGCGGCGACCATCGTGTCGGGTGCGGTCGCCGAGCGGATCAAGCTAAATGCTTTTCTGATATTTACCGTCATCTACGTAGGTATCATTTACCCCATCACCGGCATGTGGAAGTGGGGCGGTGGTTTCTTAGACGCTCTGGAAACACCCTTCTACGACTTCGCCGGTTCCACGCTGGTCCACTCGGTGGGCGGCTGGGCGGCACTATCGGGCATTATGCTGCTGGGCGCACGCCGCGGCAAATACATCGACGGAAAGATTCGTCCGATTCCGGGTCACAATATGCCGCTGGCAACCATCGGCGTGTTTTTGCTGTGGTTCGGCTGGTACGGCTTTAACGGTGGTTCGGTGCTGAGCGCCGACCCGGGCTTGGTGTCGCTGGTGTTCGTCACCACCTCGCTGGCTGCCGCCGCCGGAGCCATCGGCGCGCTCATTACCGCCCTTATTGTGGTGCGTTCTAACGACCTCACCATGGTGCTCAACGGCATCCTGGGCGGCCTCGTCGGCATCACCGCGGGCGCCGACGTGATGGGCGTTACCGACGCGATCATTATTGGTTTGGTTTCCGGAGCTCTCGTGGTAATCGCCGTAGTAGCTTTTGACAAAGCCAAACTGGACGATCCGGTAGGAGCCACTTCGGTGCACCTGGTGTGCGGTATCTGGGGCACCCTGGCCGTAGGTATCTTTGGGGCGCTGGCCAGTGTCCCCCAGTTTATCAGTCAACTCATCGGAGTAGGTGCCGTGGGCATCTTCTGCTTTGCGGCCTCACTGCTCATCTTCTACGTGCTAAAGGCAACCATCGGCATCCGGGTATCTGAAGCAGAAGAAATTGAAGGGCTCGACCTCGGAGAGCACAAAATGCGCGCGTATCCCGAAACCGCGCAGAAACCCCGAGACGAAGTGTTTCACTAGCGGATACTTTTAGTCTCTAACAAAAAAGACCGTCTTGGCAGTAGCCAGGGCGGTCTTTCACATTAAGGCAATGTCTGATAAGGTTGATGTCAGCGCATCGTAAGTAGCCGTCTGCCGACTACGCCAGCACCGGCTTGTCTTTCTTGGGGGTGGGGCCATCGATAGGCAACGAGACGCCCGGCGGCAAATCCAGGTCGGGCAGTTCTAACTCGAAGGCCAGTCCGCCGTCGTTGTTCGAGTTGCTAGAGCGCTCGTCTTTGATAATTTTTAGCAGCACCAGGGTAAGGGCCAGCAGAAAGAGGAAGAACAGAATGATGTAGTCGATGGTCATAACACTTTGCTTGATCGTACGTAAAAAACCGCCCCGCGGCACCCGAGGATGCTACCTACACCCTGGCCTAACCGTAATCAAAAACTGAACCTAAGTTATTGCGGGCCCTAGTTTTGCCCTTTGCCAGAATTGTCTCAGTGCTGGTTGGTTTTTTCTAAACGTTGCATTTCTGGCTTTTATGTTGACTTAGGGCGTAAAACTTACCCTGTCTTTGGATTTTGTTGTTTAGCGGGCGGAGTGCACTGCTTCGGAAATCCGCGTAAGATGCTTGGTTTAATTAAAAGGAAAGGGCATTTTTGTGCCTACTCAACCTCATTCTAATAAATTATCATCATGGAAGTTCAAGGAAAACTGCTGGAAATATCCGATACCGTTCAGATAAAAGAAACCTTTCGAAAAAGAGATTTTGTCGTGGAGTACGCCGACAACCCCCAGTACCCCGAGTACGTGAAGTTCGAGTGTATTCAGGACAAGTGCGATATGCTGGATAACTACTCGGTGGGGCAGGACGTTACGGTAAGCTTCAACCTGAAGGGCCGCAAGTGGGTCGATCCGCAGGGCGCCACCAAATACTTTAACTCGCTGCAGGCCTGGCGCATCCAGCCCGCTAGCGGAGCTTCTTCGGCGCCCGACAGCCCGTCGGCCCCCGGAGCCAGTGCCGCGCCTCCCGCATCTGCTCCCTCGGGAGGTTCTGACCCGGTGATCTCGGCCGGAGAGGGCGAAGAAGACGACCTGCCCTTTTAGTCGATAGCTGCTGCCCCTTACGACGGCCCCCCTTATGGAACTTCTGAAACAACTGTGCGAAGTACCGGCTCCGTCGGGCAATGAGGTAGCCCTCAAAAACTTCATTATAGACTACGTGCGGGAGCACCAGGCGCAGTGGCGGGTTTCCCCTACCCTTATCGACAACGAAGACCTGCGCGACTCGCTGACTCTGGTGTTCGGCACCCCGCGTACCGCCGTGCTGGCGCACATGGATTCGGTGGGCTTTATGGTGCGCTACCACGACCAGCTTATTTCCATCGGCAGCCCCAAAACCGAAGACGGTTATCGTTTGGTAGGCGCCGACCACCTGGGGCCGGTAGAATGCGAGTTGGCGGTCTACGAATCGAAGAAGGTGCAGCAGCTGCGCTACCAGTTCGGCCGGGCGCTGGCCCGCGGCACCGAACTTACCTTTGCCTGCGACTTTCGGGAGACCACCGACTTTGTGCAGACCTGCTACCTGGATAATCGCCTGGGAGTGTACAACGCGCTGCGGCAGGCCGAGACTCTGGAAAATGGCCTATTGGTGTTCACCTGCGGCGAAGAGCAGGGCGGCGGGTCGGTCCCCTACCTGGCCCGCTTTATCCACGAGCAGTTTGGCGTGAAGCAGTACCTGATCTCGGACGTAAGCTGGACCACCGACGGAGTGGTGGCCGGGCAGGGCGCGGTAGTCTCCATGCGCGACCGGCTTATTCCCCGCCGTTCGTTTCTTAATAAGATCATCGGCCTGGCCGAGGCTTCGAAGGTACCCTTCCAGCTGGAGGTGGAGGCCACCGGGGCGAGCGATGCTCGCGAGCTGCTTCAGGCGCCGTATCCGGTAGATTGGTGCTTTGTGGGAGCGCCCGTGGCCTACGCGCACTCGCCCAACGAAAAGGTGCACCGGGCCGACGTAGATAGCATGCTGGCACTGTACCAATACCTTCTCCAACAGCTATAGGATGCGCATTAAGGATCGTGAGTTCAACGAATTTATCTCGGAGCAAACCATTGCTAACCGGGTGCAGGAACTCGCGCAGCAGATCGACCGCGACTACGCCGACGAGCCCCCGGTGCTGGTTGCTGTGCTCAACGGTGCCTTTATCTTTACCGCCGATCTGGTACGTCGCATCAGCGTGCCCACCGAAGTCACCTTTATCAAGGTAAAGTCGTACCAGAATATGCAGTCTACCGGGCAGCACAAGGAGTTTATCGGACTGGAGGTACCCATCAAGAACCGCCGTGTGGTGATTGTGGAAGACATTGTGGACTCGGGCAACACCATCCGGCACCTCAAGCAGCAGTTTGCCGAACAAGCTCCCCGCAGCGTGGCGGTGGCCTCGTTGTTGTTTAAACCCGAGGCGCTGGTGCACGACCTGAGCCTGGACTACGTTGGCTTTGAAATTCCCAACGACTTCGTGGTAGGCTACGGCCTGGATTACGACGGACTGGGCCGCAACCTGCGGTCTATTTACAAGTTGCGAGCAATATAAAAAAGATGATTTTAAAGAGAAGAATAGAAAATGTAAGTGATAGCAACTCAAATGAATTCAAGAAGGTCTATTTGGAAGGATTGGCAAAGCAAATAGAGTATACTATCCGTCCATCTAAGTTAGCAGTAAATAATTCAAGACTGGAATTTGAAACTAATCTAGAGAGTAACTTCTCATTTAACTTTTTAAGAAGCTTATTCAGCTTAACGATAGACAAAGTCTGCATTTATCTAATAATAGATGAAGGAGATTGCTTGACAGTAAATTATAAAGTTAGATTTTTTAGAATTTTGATACTGGGTTTGTTTCCTGTAACCGTTGGCTCTGTAGGTTTTACAGTAGTCAGTGGTTTAAAAATTGAAGACTTTATTTTGACTTTGATTATAGTATATGGATGTTTTACTTTGATGATTTTGTTATTTGCATTGATCTCGTTAATCTGTCTACAATATATCCTGCTTGATGAAATCAACTCGACTGAAATAAAATTTCGAAAACAGGAATTTGACTGAATACCATCCGCAGCAAAAGCAGCCGCTACGCTTCTAAAGATGAGCCTAAAAGGGTAGTTGCCATAAGCATAAAAATTGCAAGCTTAAGGAAGAATGTCAACAAATCGGCGCCAGTTGGATTCGGTTGGCAGCCGACCAGTCCTGATCTCCTATCCGATGTTTTTGATGAGTATCAGGAATAGTTTATCCATCCAGCGGTCGGGCAGCACCTTTTGCAGAAACAAGATAATCTTAGCTCCCTTGCCGGTGGCGTAGCGAGTTTTAGGTTTACGTGCGTTCACCGCCCGGCGGATTGTCTTGGCCACCACCACCGGATCAGAAGCCTGTTCGTCGCCCTTCTCCAGGAAGTTGGCGTGCTTGTTCACCAGCTCTTGATACGGCGTGTCGCCCGATACGTCGCGTAGGTTCTGCCGGGCAATGGTGTTCCACTCGGTTTTAATGGCCCCCGGCTCGATCACCACCACATCAACGTCAAACTGATACAGCTCCAGCCGCAGGCAGTCGCTCAGGCCCTCTACGGCAAACTTGGTAGCGTGGTACCAGCTTCCGTGCGGCTCGCTGATCTTTCCGCCGATAGAAGAAATGTTAATGATCGTTCCCGACCGCCGGGTGCGCATCGACGGCAGTACGAGTTGGCAAAGTCGGGCCAGCCCGAACACATTGACCTCGAACTGGTAGCGCGCTTCGTCGAGGGGCACATCTTCCAACGCACCGTAGGAGCCGTAACCGGCGTTGTTGATGAGTACGTCGATGCGTCCCTCCGCTTCCATAATTTGATTGACGCCCGCTTGCATGGTATCGTCTTTGGACACATCCATGGCGATGATCTTAGCGCCCAGTTGCTGGATATCGTTCATCTTGTCGGTGTTGCGGGACGCCCCGTAAACAACGTGGCCGTCTTGCAAGAGCAAGCGGGCGGTGGCCTTTCCGATGCCGGAGGAAGCCCCGGTGATCAAAATCACTTTCTTCATAAGTGCAGAATTTGCTGGTTAAATTTCGTAATCCGTGCGAAGCACCGTAAACTTGTAATCTTTTAAAATCAATCTACTATGCTTAACCTCGTTTTGTTCGGTCCTCCGGGTGCCGGAAAGGGTACCCAGAGCCAGAAGCTCATTGATCACTACCAGCTCACCCACATCTCAACCGGCGACTTGTTTCGCAAGCACCTGGGCGAAGGCACGCCCCTGGGCATCCGGGCCCGTACGTTTATGGACGTGGGCAAACTGGTGCCCGACGATCTGGTCATCGATATGGTAGACGACCGGCTGGGCGAACAAGACGATACGAAGGGCATTATCTTCGACGGCTTCCCCCGCACCATTCCCCAGGCCGAAGCCCTGGATAAATTTCTGCGTACCTACGACAGCCACATCGCGGGCATGATTGCCCTGTCGGTGCCCACCGAAGAACTGGTGAAGCGCCTGCTGCTTCGCGGGCAGACCTCGGGGCGCGCCGATGATCAGAACGAAGAGAAGATCGCTACGCGCCTGGACGTATACCGGCAAGAAACCCTGCCGGTGGCCCGCTACTACCAAGACCAAAACAAGTACGCCGAGGTGGATGGCGTGGGTGATATTGATACGATCTTTAAAAACATTGTGGACACTGTAGACGGCTGGCGCGACTAGCTAGCAAGCAGACCACCTTTCTTCAACGAAGCTCCGCATGGCCGTTAACTTTATCGACTACGTAAAATTTGAGGCCCGCTCGGGGCGGGGCGGGGCAGGCTCGGCCCACCTGCGGCGCGAGAAGTTTGTGCCCAAGGGCGGGCCCGACGGCGGGGACGGCGGCCGGGGCGGACATATTATCCTGCGGGGCAACGCCCAGCTCTGGACGCTGCTGCACCTCAAGTACCAGAAGCACGTAATCGCCGAGCGGGGCGAAAACGGCGCCAAGCAGCGCAAGAGCGGTTCGCAAGGAGCCGACGTAACGCTGGAAGTACCACTGGGCACGCTGGTCAAGAATGCTGATACTGGCGAAGTAGTGGCCGAAATTACCGAAGACGAGCAGGAAGCTATTATTCTGGAAGGCGGGCGCGGCGGCCTGGGCAACGATCACTTTAAAACCCCTACCTTACAAACCCCGCGCTTCGCGCAGCCCGGCGAAGACGGCAAAGAGCAGTGGTTTATCCTCGAGCTCAAGGTGCTGGCCGACGTAGGTCTGATCGGCTTCCCCAACGCGGGCAAATCTACCCTGCTGTCGGTGCTGTCGGCCGCCCGGCCCGAGATCGCTGACTATCCCTTTACCACGCTTACGCCCAACCTGGGGGTGGTGGCCTACCGCGACTACCAGTCGTTTGTGGTGGCTGACATTCCGGGCATCATTGAGGGGGCGGCCGAGGGCAAGGGACTAGGCACCCGCTTCCTGCGCCACGCCGAACGAAACGCCATTCTGCTGTTCGTTATCGCGGCCGACGCGGCCGACATCAACCAAACGTTTGCTACCCTGCTGCGCGAGTTGGAGGCTTACAATCCCGAGATGCTCGACAAGCAGCGGTTGCTGGCCATCTCTAAAGCTGACTTGCTGGACGAAGAACTGATGGAAGCACTGGAAAAAGAGCTCACGATAGATATTCCTCATCTGTTTATCTCGTCGGTGACCCAGTACCATATTCCGCAGCTCAAAGATTTGCTGTGGCAAACCCTGCACCGTTGACGCTGTCATAATGTCACGTATCATCGCTTGGCAAAGTAGTTGCCCCCCTGACAAGGTAACCTGTTACAAATTAACGTTGAATAACCGTGAATAAAGAAACGCATAACCATACTGACCCATCGGCTGAAACCCACCAAGAAGAAGCAAACGCAAGTGAGCTGCAGGCCTCAGAGGAAACCTTAGATAATCCGTCGGCCGAAGCTGATGAACCGAACGAGCCTTTTATTGAAGAGGAAGTAGACGAAGCAACGCAGCTTAAGAATGAGGTTGGTGAAGCCAAGGACAAGTACCTTCGTTTGTTCGCTGAGTTCGAGAACTTCCGGCGGCGAACCGCCAAAGAGCGTATCGACCTAATTAAAACCGCCGGGGAAGGGGTGATTTCTGAGCTACTTCCGGTGGTAGACGACTTTGAGCGTTCGTTACAGATTTTTAAGGACAACGAAGCGGTGGCTCCGATGTACGAGGGCATCCAACTCGTGCACGGCAAACTAACGAAGGCCCTGGCTCAGAAGGGCCTGAAAGTTATGGAGGTGGAAGTAGGCAGTGATTTCGACCCAGAGTACCACGAAGCAGTGGTGCAAACTCCCGCCCCGAGCGAAGCGCTGAAAGGAAAGGTAGTGGATGTAATCGACAAGGGATATTTTTTGGGCGGCAAAGTGTTACGGTACGCAAAGGTAGTTATTGGATCATAAGCGCATGGCAAAGAGAGACTATTACGAAATTCTAGGACTATCGCGTAACGCGACTCCCGAGGAGCTTAAGAAGGCCTACCGGAAGACGGCCATAAAATTCCACCCGGACAAAAATCCGGACAATCCAGAGGCGGAAGATATGTTTAAGGAGGCGGCCGAGGCCTACGAGGTGCTGAGCGATCCGCAGAAGCGCGAGCGCTACGACCGATTCGGACACCAGGGCGTGGGCGGTGGCGGTGGCTTCGGCGGCGGAAGCATGAACATGGACGATATCTTCTCGCAGTTCGGCGATATCTTCGGGGGCGGCAGCGCCTTCGAGAGCTTCTTCGGCGGTGGGGGCGGACGCGGCACTAGGCAGCGGCGGGGTTCCAACCTACGCATCAAGCTCAAACTGACCCTCGACGAAGTAAGCCACGGGGTAGAGAAGAAGATCAAGGTGAAGCGCTACGTGTCGTGCGATACGTGCGGCGGCAACGGGGCCAAGAACGGCACCGCCCTGCAAACCTGCTCCACCTGCAGCGGCTCAGGCCAAACCCGCAAGGTGGTAAATACCATGCTGGGCCAGATGGTGTCGACCAACACCTGCGACACCTGCGGCGGCGAGGGCAAGATCGTAAGCCAGCGCTGCGACAACTGCCACGGTGAGGGGCGACTGATGGAAGAGGAGGTGATTCCGGTGCAGATTCCCGAAGGCGTGGGCGAAGGGATCCAGCTGTCAATGTCGGGCAAGGGCAATGTACCCAAACGAGGTGGCGTGCCGGGCGACCTGCTTATCGTGATTGAAGAGGCTGAAGACGAACACCTGAAGCGCGACGGTAGCAACATTGTGTACGATTTGCACCTTAGCTTCGTAGACGCCGTGCTGGGCACCGACGTGGAAGTACCTACCGTAGACGGCAAGGTAAAGATTAAGATTGAACCAGGTACGCAGAGCGGCAAGATTTTGCGCTTGCGCGGCAAGGGGATCAAAGATATCAACAGCTACGGCAAGGGTGACCAGCTGATTCACGTAAACGTGTGGACCCCCCAAAAAGTGAGCAACGACGAGAAGCAGATGCTCGAGGAGTTACGGCAGTCGCCTAACTTTACGCCCCAGCCGGGCAAAGGTGACAAGAGCTTCTTCGAACGTATGAAAGAATTTTTCTAGCCAGTATGATTGATACTCTTTTTTCACTAGCCGGTAAAACGGCCGTTGTTACCGGTGGCACCGGAGTACTAGGCACCGAAATGGTGCTGGCGCTCGCGGGTGCCGGAGCCCGGGTAGGAGTGCTGGGCCGTCGGCAGGAGCAAGCTGAGGCGGTGGTACAGCGGGTAACCGAGCAGGGGGGGAAGGCCGTTGCGCTGCCCGCCGACGTGCTCAAAACCGAGTCGCTAGAGGCTGCTCGTGAAACCGTTTTAGAAGCCTTTGGCAGCATCGACATTCTGGTGAACGCCGCGGGGGGTAACCAGCCAGGAGCCACCATTGGCCCCGAGCAAACCATCTTCGATCTGCAAATTCCTGATTTACAAAAGGTGGTTGATCTAAACCTTATGGGTACCATCTACCCGACACAAGTTTTCGGGCGGGCGATGGCCGACCAGAAGCAAGGCGTAGTAGTCAATATCTCGTCGATGGCCGCCTACCAGGCCATTACTCGGGTGATGGGTTATTCGGTAGCGAAGACCGCCATTGAGGGCTACACCCGTTGGCTGGCGGTAGAGATGGCCCAGAAGTTTGGCGAAGGCATTCGCGTAAACGCCATTGCCCCGGGTTTTTTCTTGGCCGACCAAAACCGCCGCCTGCTCACCAATGAAGACGGCAGCCTGACCGAGCGCGGCCAGCAAATTATTAGCAACACTCCCTTTGGGCGGTTTGGCGAGCCCGACGAACTGGCAGGTACGCTGATCTGGCTATGCTCCGACGCCTCGCGCTTCGTTACGGGCATCTCGGTGCCGGTAGACGGCGGGTTTAATTGTTACAGTGGAGTTTAAGTCAGGTAACCATTGTGACTGCGCATTCCGAAGCTCACTTAGTTATGCCCGTCGTGGAATGACGACCGGCCCGCTAAGAAGCTACTCGACTTTTTATGAGGTCTATTTATTCCGGGTGCGAGAAAAAGACCTGCCCATCATATTCTACAGACTCCACCGGTTGCCTACCTCCGACACAGGAATACAGCCATCGTAGGCGCCGGGAATAGGGTCGTAGCTAAGCACATCCTTACCAATCTTTTCGGAAGACGTGTAGGCCCACAGGGCCATGGCTTTCATACTGCGATAGAAACCAACGGGCTTCTCCTCGCCAACCGCAGTTCCCCAGACCGCTCCGCTGAAGGTACCCGACTCAGCCTCGGCAGTTTGCAAAACGCTGGCTCGCTCTTTCTCACTGGCATCAGCGAAAGCAGACCCCACCAGCTGCTTACATTTTTCGTTGAACTGAGCGATTTCCGAGCGAATATATTGCTGCGCTTCCGCACCGTAAGTCTGGGCAACGACCTGATCGATAAAGCGATCAGCCTGCACATCCAGCGCTCCGGGGGTGTCGGTACGGGGCAGAATCGTATCGATAAGACTCGTTATACATTGGGCCTCTGCTTCGCTAAAGAACTGGGGGTGCCAGTCTAGGTGGGCTTCGCTCTGGCACGCATTGAGTAGTGCCAACAAGGAGGGAGCAAAGGCGGTGGCTCCGGCCATCAATCCGGTGTGCCGAAGGGCGGTTCTTCTGTTCATAGTATCTAGATATTTCGTTTTTTTAATTCTTCTACCGCATGATTTGCCGCCCTGGCCGAGAGTGCCATGTAGGTGAGCGATGGGTTCACGCACGAAGAGGACGTCATGCAGGCTCCGTCGGTGACAAACACATT
>JBASAY010000048.1:0-25329 GCA_049650865.1 Tunicatimonas sp. | reverse complement strand
GGCTACCGTAATATCGTAACATCATTTGCTCGGTCACTTGATCATATCTTATCATGGCTTTACCTTCGTTGATACAAACCAAAGGTAACCAAAACTTCGCTACTTTATTTTATCCGTGTTCCTTAGTCTCAGAATCATTCTGCGATATTTTTGTTTAACCTCCATAACCGTAACCTATGCAACCGCTTCAGCTCGGAATTTTAGGAGTCTCCAATTTCTTCCGCAAACGTATCGCCATCCCGATCCCTGAGTCCCCCCTGATTGATATGGTAGCGATAGCTTCTCGCTCTCCACAAAAGGCGCAGCAGGCCGCCGAGGAGTACGACGTAGGGCGCGCCTACGGGTCGTACGAAGAGTTACTAAACGATGCGCAAGTTGAGGCGGTATACATCTCACTACCCAACCACCGGCACGCCGAGTGGATCAAGCGCGCTGCCGACGCGGGTAAGCACGTACTGTGCGAGAAGCCGCTGGCCCTCAGCGCTCCCGAAGCGCAAGACTGCTTACGCTACGCCGCCGACCAAGGGGTTACCGTGATGGAAGCCTTTATGTACCGCCTGCACCCGCAGTGGCTCCACGTGCAGAAAATCATTCGACAGCGCGAAATAGGCAGCATCCACCTGATTGACACCTTTTTTGGATACAACAATACCGACCCCAACAACATCCGCAACCAGCCAGACACCGGCGGAGGCGCTCTGCTCGACGTGGGATGCTACGCCGTGTCGGCCAGCCGCTTCCTTACCGGGCTCGAGCCCCATCGGGTGGTGAGCCTGGCCCAGATCGACGAAAACTTCGGCACAGACGTGCTCTTCACCGGGGTGCTTGACTTTGTACCGGCGCGCGCTACCTTTACCGTAGCCACCCAAACGTTTGCTTACCAGCGGGTGGTTGTGCACGGGTCGAGCGGAACAATTACACTCATGATTCCCTTCAACGCCCACGACGACGTTGATGCCGAAGTGATGGTTACCACCCGGACCGGAACGCGCCACATCGCGCTTCCCCCCGAAGATCAGTATATCCTAGAATTTGAAGCCTTCGCTCGAGCGATAAGAAACCAAGAGGCGCCCCCCATTTCGCCCGACGATACGATCAACAACATGAAGGTACTAGACGCGCTGAGTAAGTCGCACCAGACGGGGCAGTGGGAAGCGGTGTAGTAGAGTGATCTGGACGAGGTTCTTTAAAGATCAAGAAGATGTTGGCGTAAGCATTTCCAAAAGAAATTGGTCTAGCTGCGGATTGAGCCCTTTCTCACCACGGTTAGCAATGCTGATAAAGTGCACTTCCGCCCAGGTATCGCTTACTCCCCCGAAACGGTGCTGCTGCTGGGGCAAGTCATGCACCTGCGGATACAACAGAATGCCCCGCCGGGCTTCAAACAGCTGGTTATAAACGTAGATCTGGTGCAGGTCTACGGCCGAAGGGCGCGGCTGCGTAAGCACTTTCCACTTGGTGTCTACCACCACATTTTCCCTTCCGTCCGCAAATTTTATCAGAATGTCCGGCCGGGCCTTGGTAGCACCCCACAGCAGCTGCGTAGCCTGGCGGTGAACCGTGAACCCATGAGAGGTAGAAAGACGGCGAAGCCTTCGGTACACAAATTCCTCAAAAAGTAGATTCATGTCCAGCATAAAGGCAAACCCCTGGTGGGTGCTGCCCCGGTACACGTGCGAAAAGCTGGCGTTTAACAACTGCTGAGCGATGGTTGCCACCGTACGGTACCGGGCCGTGTAGCGGTTAAAGACTAGCTTTAGAGATTTTAACCGCTCGAGGGGCACGTCAGACACTGGGGCTAGGGCGTACGACAGACGGCGTGTTCGTCGCTGCACCGCGGTATCAGACGAGACGCGTTCCACCCACCGAAGGGCCTGCTTAAGCAACTGGTGCAGGGGGTGGTCGATGGTATGCGTGGCGTGCTCTACGAAGAAGCGCTCCTGGTGCACTACGTTGCGTCGCGTATGCTCGGCAAATAGCAGGCGCCCTTTCACAGTAAAGCAGTTTTCCGCGACCGACTGGTACTGCTTGGTTAGTCCTCGGCGATACAGCCGTTCCAGCTGAGTAAGAAAGTCTAGCAGGTACACCTCGTGCAACCCGCTGGCCCGAAAGCTCGGCACTGCCGCAGCGTTGTGGTCTACGGATAACGACGCACAGGCCGCTACCAGATCGACCAGGTGCTGTCGCCACACGCCTAGCTCAGGGTGCGCTGCCGCGTCGGCCTTGGGAAGCACCTCCAGGGTAACGTACGGGGTTTTGAGCACCCCGACGTAGTGCGAGAGCTTGATGCCCCGGTGAGTGAGGGTGTAGTAGGGGCGGGGAAGATACGGATGCAATTGTACCAGGGCCTGCCCCACGGCTTCGGTAAACAGAACGCCTCCCGCATCGTCTCCCCAGTGAAGTGACTGGTGCTCAAAGGCAGTAATAATCGGAGGTTCTTTACGCATAGATAGCCCGGATAGCGTCTACCAGCTCAGCGTCCGTGAGCGTACGAAGTTGATAGGATGGTGAACGTGGACCTGTCCAGTCTCCTTCCGATGCTGGTGGAGCGAACAAGTGATCAGCAGAATTCGCCGGATCATCTTCAGAAAAAAATGCTTTTCCCACTACCAACACCACCTTGTCCGCTTCTCCGAAGAAGTACTCCTGCAGCATAGGAATGATTTTGTGAAGAAAAACGCTGCGCAGTTCATCCAAAGGGTCAGAAGCGGTAGGTACCGACATAAGGTAGCCGTGCCCGATCTGGTGCTCTACGTCCAGCAAGGATACTAGTCGGCGGTTCAGGGTGCGTAGCAGCTTTTCCAGATTGATGTCCGTTCCGGAAGAAGCCCGGCGGTACGGGCCGGTAGGCTCCGCTGCCTGCGATAGTTCGGTACTAGTTTGGGACGTCTGGTCAGGAACCGAAATAGTAATGGTAGGGAGCAGGGCCGGGTCGGGGAGCATCGCCTCAAAGCTAAACCGACGACGCAGCGCGGTATCCAGGGCTTCCAGACTCCGGTCGGCGGCGTTCATGGTGCCCAGTACGTAAATGTTGGGGGGTACCGAAAAACGTTCGCGCGAGTAGGGGAGCACCGTTTGCAGCGCTTCCGGTTCACCGGCCCGCTTGTCGTCCTCGATCAGCGCAATGAGCTCTCCGAAGATAGCGGCCACGTTGCCCCGGTTAATCTCGTCGATGACAAGCACAAAGTTTCCCGCCCGGGCCCGGTCTTCCGGACTCAGCGTGGCGTAGTCTAAACCCTGCACGTCTCGCTTCATCGCTTGGTAGCGTACTTCGTCCCGCTCGGTGCGGCTGGTGAGCAGATGATGATACGATTGATGGCGCGTGGCTTCGTAGTGCTTTAAGCGATTAAACACCGCCCACGCGACCGAGCCACTTCCCCGTAGCGCGGCAGGCATATCACGGCGCAGGTTGCCGATCGCCTCAACCGTATCAAACTGGCGGTACAGCTTGGCCAGGTTGTTTTTGGTAACAGCGTACTGCTTGCTTCCCCGGGCGGCTCTGAGCACCAGGGTGTGGTTGGTATTGATGTTTACCAGGTAGAAAGGCTTGCCGGTTTTACTCTCAAAGGTGGTTTCCGCAGCATCATCGCTTCCGGTGCGCTGCAGATAGTCGATAAACTCAAAAAACAGGGCCTCGAAGTGCCGTCGCGGCGAAGGTGTAGCGTCCAGGGTATTGGTTTGCTGGGCCAGGTAAAGGGCGTGGGCCGCCCGAACGCACAACTGCTTAAAGATTCCGTCTTCTACCGCGTACGACAGGGACTGCTGCTCAGTACTGCGCGGCTTAATGCCCTCTACAAAATCTTCGTAGGCCAGCGAAGGGTGAAATACCGTAAAGGCGATGCGCCCGTCGCGGCGATGCTCCTCCAGACGCTTGCGGAGTAGCGATCGGGTTGGGTAGGCCTCCGCAAGCTCAGTCGTTGAAAGCGCTTCAAGGCATTGTACTGCCAATGAAGAGGAGCGGTAGGTTTTTCCGGTTCCCGGCGGGCCGTACAGGATCAAATTAAGCGGTTGCAACATGGTGTTTAGGGCGGGCGAAGCGGCGCGGGCCTTCAAAGATATAGATTAAGTTGAAAAACGGTAAAGGGCGGCCATCTGCAAAGACACCAACCGGGTTGATGCCTAGTGAGCGAACGGCTTTGAAAACTCTGCATTTAGCGGCATATTGGGCGTTTATCCCCACAAAATGTTCCTATGCCTAATCTTAACCAAATAATTGCCCGTACTCTTCTGTTTCTAAGTCTTCTGGTCACCGTCTGCTGCACCCAGCAGGGAATGAAGGAGGTGCCCCTTGACCCCCTGGTGGGAGTGATTGCCGATAGCGCCATGGTGGTCAGCGCCCACCCGTTGGCTTCGCAGGTAGGCTTAGACATCTTGCAGCAGGGCGGCAATGCGGTAGACGCTGCTATCGGAGTGCAGTTTGCGCTGGCGGTGGTGTTCCCGGTTGCCGGTAACATTGGGGGCGGGGGCTTTATGGTGATTCGTGAGGCCGAGGGGCTTACTGACTGCCTCGACTACCGGGAAAAAGCGCCACTGGCCGCCACCCGTAATATGTACCTGGACGAAGACGGCAACGTAGTGGAGGATTTAAGCACCCGAGGGCATCTGGCCGCCGGAGTGCCGGGCAGCGTAGCTGGTATGTTCCGCGCGCACGAGAAGTACGGCTCCCTGCCGATGGAACAACTCATCCAACCCGCTATCGACCTGGCCGCCCAGGGTTTTGAACTTACCGAGAAAGAGGCCGAAAACCTTAATGGCAACCAAGAGAACTTTACGCAGTATAATCCGGTGCCGCCTGCATTCTTTTTAAGCGAAGCCGGCTGGCAAGCGGGCGATACTATCGTGATGACCGACCTGGCCCGGACGCTCACCCTGATTCGTGACCAGGGGCAAGCAGGCTTCTACGAAGGGGAAACCGCCGATAAGATTGTGGCCGAAATGGAACGCGGCAACGGCATTATCACGCACGAAGATTTGCAAAGCTACCAAGCGAAATTTCGCCCGCCGGTTACCGTGCAGTACGATAGCTTCCGCATCATCTCCATGCCGCCGCCCTCTAGTGGGGGCATCGCCCTTGCGCAACTGCTCAACAGCGTAGCCCCCTATCCGGTGGCCGATATGGGGCACAACACCGCTCCCACCGTGCACCTAATGGCGGAAGCCGAGCGGCGCGTCTACGCCGACCGCGCTACGCACCTGGGCGACCCTGACTTCCACCCGGTACCCCAGGCCAAACTGCTGGAGAAAGCCTACAGTGCCGCCCGCATGAAAAGCTTTCTGACCGACGAAGCCACCCCCTCGTCGGCGGTGTCGGCGGGGAGTCCGGCCCCAGTGGAATCGAGCGAAACCACTCACTTTTCGGTGGTAGACGCTGCGGGCAATGCCGTGTCGGTAACCACTACGCTTAACGGCGGCTACGGCTCCAAGGTGGTGGTAGCCGGAGCGGGGTTCTTGCTCAATAACGAGATGGACGATTTTAGCATCAAACCCGGTTTCCCCAATATGTTCGGACTGGTGGGCGGCGAGGCCAACGCTATCGTGCCCGAAAAGCGCATGCTCAGCTCCATGACCCCAACCATCGTTGAAAAAAATGATGAGCTCTACATGGTGGTGGGTACGCCTGGTGGGTCTACCATCATCACGTCGGTATTTCAAACCTTCCTTAATGTGGTGGAGCACGGCATGGGCATGCAGGCGGCCGTTACCGCCAAACGGTTTCATCACCAGTGGCGGCCCGATACCATTTTCACCGAGAACGAAGCATTTACCCCTGCGGTGACGCAGCAGTTGGAAGCGATGGGGCACGCGGTGATGGAACGGGGCAACATCGGGCGGGTAGACGCTATCTTGGTGCTGCCCGGTGGCAATCTGGAAGGCGGGGCCGACCCCCGGGGCGATGATACGGCGGTGGGGTACTAAAGCTTACTCCGATAATTTCTTAGCGGTTCGTGTCGCCACGAACCGCTAGGGGGGTGCGAACCGGGTCCACCTTAATTTCAGCGCATCGCAGTGATTAGCTGCTGATCTTCACCGCTTTGCCCGTCTTATCTGCTTCGATAATGGCGTTTACGATGCGAATGTCCTTGAGCCCTTCGATGCCGGGCACCAGCACCGGAGTGTTGTTGATGATTGCCAGAGCGTCGTTGTCCATCTGCCGGGCCTGCTGGTTGTTGATGGGTTTGTCTAACTGTTTGCCGTCGCTGGTTTTTCCCTGCACCCCGTTGTACGACTGCATGGGTGTCAATTGGTACCAGCCGTCGGCGGCGTTCACGCGTAAGCGGTTCACCTTCTCTACGTTGCTCGTCTTGGCGTCGCCCAGAATATCGTCGGGAAAACCCAGTTGGTAGGTGGTGGTAACGTCCACCTCAAGGTCATTAGGAATCGTCCGCTTCGCCGAGCGCACCTCAGTGGGTTCTAGCCCAGTGGCGTAACGCAGTCCGTTAATGGTGTACACTCCCATGTCGTACAATGCGCCGCCGCCCAGCGCGGGGTTGGCCCGCCAGCCGGTGGGGCCACTGCCGGCGAAGCCCGCTTCGGAGATCACGTTTTGGATGGCCCCGTAGGGTTTGGTCTGGGCGTACTTCATCACCGTTTGTGTATTAGGCTCGTGCTGCATGCGGTAGCCGATAGAAAGCTTTACCTTATTCTTATCGCAAGCATCCATGATGCGCTGGCACTCGTTCACGTCCATGGCCATCGGCTTTTCGCACCACACGTGCTTACCCGCTTCGGCGGCCGCCACGCTAAACCGCATATGAGTACCGGTGGGCGTCACCACGTACACCACGTCGATATCATCATTGTCGGCAATGGTATTCAGGTTGTCGTAGTTGTAGACATTGGCGTCGGGAATGTTGTACTTCTTTTGCCATACCGGAATTTTTTCGGGGCTGCCCGTAACGATGCCCCGCAGTTGGCAGTGTTCGGTGAGTTGCAGGGCGGGGGCCAGCAGGTCGCGGCTGTAGTAGCCGAGCCCGAGTAGGGCTACCCCCAGGGGTTTTGCCTGGTGGGTGCTGGCCAACAGGGGCAGTTGGGAGAATAACCCTAGCGAGGCGGTAGCCTGCGCGGAGCGTTGCAAAAAGCGGCGTCGGTTGTGATTCATGAGTGGGGTGCGTTAAAAAACAAATAAAAAAGGATGCTGTTAAGGTACGAGATTTAGAAACCAATGTCGATCCCAAGCAGCATGAAACTAGATATCCTGGCCCTTGCGGCGCACCCCGACGACACCGAACTAGGGTGCGCGGGCACCCTGGCTGCCCACGTGGCGGCGGGCCAGCGCGTAGGCATCGTAGACTTTACCCAGGGCGAACTGGGTACGCGGGGTACTCCCGAACTGAGAGCGCAGGAAGCCGAAGCCTCGCGGCAGGTGCTGGGCGTGGCTGTGCGCCATAACCTGGGCTTTGCCGACGGTTTCTTTATTAACGACAAGATGCACCAGCTTGAGGTAGCGAAGATGATCCGGCAGTACCGTCCCGATGTGGTGCTGGCCAACGCGATATACGATCGGCATCCGGACCACGGACGCGGGGCGGAACTGGCGCGAGACGCGTGTTTCATCGCGGGCTTGCGCCAGGTAGAAACCCGTTGGAAGGGAGAAACGCAGGAAGCCTGGCGACCGGCGCGGGTGTACCATTACATTCAGGCGTACGCCATCAAGCCCGACTTTGTGGTGGACGTTTCGGAGCACTGGGAAACCAAGATGCGGGCCATCCGAAGCTTCAGTTCGCAGTTTGGCCAGTCGCCCAGCGACGAGCCCGAAACCTACCTGACCAGTCCGATCTTTTTGCAGTTTATTGAGGCACGCGCCAAGGAGCTGGGGCACTCCGTAGGGGTAGCGTACGGCGAAGGATTCACCGCGGCGCAACCTCTAGGGATTAAACAACTCACTGACGTTTTCTAGCGTTAGTCCGGCCCGGCCGAAGCAACGGAGGAAAGAATGTCTACTTATCCAAGCGGACGCTGTTGTTCTCGATCTCGTCCTTGATCTCTTTGGTAGCGTCTTTAAACTCGCGGATGCCGCGGCCCATCCCCCGGGCAATCTCGGGAATTTTGTTCGCGCCGAAAAATACTAACACGACCAGCAGGATGATCATAATCTCCCAGCCGCCCAGGCCTCCTAAAAATAACAGTACGTTGTGCATAAGTGAAAGTAGTGAGTAGTGATAATAATGAAGTAACGAACATTCGGTATCCGCCGTTGCGGCGAATCGCCAACGAACATACGAATAAGTTGGCTGGAAAGATCGTTGGTAACGAACATTTTTTTGTAGACCAGGCGAGAATAAAAAAGCCAAAGGCAAGACACCTCAAATAGCTTCACCGGGTTTCCCGTCTCATTGTATTCATACCCAACAATACGAACGCGGAAAATCAATCAGGTACAACTCATCGGTGGCGCGGGTAAAGGCGGTGTAGAGCCAGCGGATGGTGTCGGGGGTAGGGGGAGAGTCGGTGAGGTAGTCGGGGGCCACGAATACGCACTTCCACTGCCCGCCCTGGGCCTTGTGGCCGGTAAGGGCGTAGGCGAACTTCACCTGCAGCGCGTTCAGGTAGTCGTCTTTGCGGATCGCCTTCAGGCGGCGCGAGGGGGCGGCAATGTGTTGGTAGTCTTTGGCCACCGCCTCGTAGAGTTGTTTGTTTTGGCCATCGCTGAGCGAGGGGGTGGTGCTGTTGAGCGTCGCTAGCAGTATCTTCCCCGTAAACGGCGGCTGCCGCGGGTAGTCGGGCAGGCGCAGCTCCAGGGTCATAAAGTCGAAGCCGTAGCGCGTTTCGGTATCGCCTACCTCCACCACTTCCACAAACTCGCCGTTGGCCAAAAAAGTAAGCGGGTAGCCCTTGGGCAGCGCCCGGTAGTTGTTGCGCGTCACCATCAGCAGGTCGCCCACCTCTACCACCTGGCGGCGGTGCAGAATCGACTGCCGGATAAGCTGGTTGTAGCGCACCGTCTCGCGGTTCGACGGACTGATCAACAGGGTCTGCTGAAGTCCGTACTTCAGGTACGCGTAGCTGAGGCCTTCCTTGAGACGGTCTTCGGGCATGTGGAAGATATCGGGATAGGGTCGGGTGCGGATGGCCACGGGAGTACGTTCGTCCAGGGCGTTGCGCAGGGCGGTAGCGTTGGCCAGTATTCCCGACTGGTTAGCATGGCGTACCACTTCGGTTAATTGGTGCTCAGCAACGGAAAGCTGGTAAGCATGGCGGAGTACCTCGGCACTCAGGGCAGCGCTGCTGCTGTGCCCTACCGGCGGAAGCTGGGCCGGGTCGCCAATGATCACCAGGCGGTTAGAAGGATGATGAAATACGTACTGGATCAGGTCGGTAAGCATCGAGGGGTCGCCCGACCGGGCCTGGTGGCTGATCATAGAGGCTTCGTCGACCACAAACACGGCGTTCTTCTGGTAGTTTTTGCGCAGCTTAAACTCGATGCTGCCCGAGTAGGGGTGCTGCACCTGCTTGTAGATTTGCCGGTGGATGGTGTAGGACTTCCGGCGGGTGTGGTGCGCCACCACCTTGGCGGCCCGTCCGGTAGGCGCCAGCAACACCACGCGAAGTCCAAATTTGCGTAGGGTTTTGGCCAACGCCTTGATGACGCTGGTCTTCCCCGTGCCGGCGTATCCCTTGAGCAAAAAGACGTCAATCCTATTATCGGAGGCCTCGATAAAGTCATTCAATCGACCAAACAGTACTTCCTGCTCGGGGGTAGGAGGATGCGCAAAATACTTCAGCAAGTAGTGAAAAGCAGAAGGGGTAGGACCGGTAGGGAAGAGATCAGAAGCCATTCGGAACGCAGTAGTAAATTAGGGTAATGTGGTAATAAGTACGTTTAATAAATGTACCATAGTAGAAAACAAATCGTTTAATTAAAAGCAGGGGCGAGCGAACAACTTTTTTGTAATTAGTTGATAAACAGCGACTTAAAATTAACGTTTTTTAACAAAATTGGCACTTTTACGGTTGAACTATCGTTTCTACAATGAACGTTAAAACAATGAATATGAACCAGACTGATAACCCATCATCGGGCAAAAAGAACATAGAAAGTTACGACATCGCCAATTCGAACGAGACCATGCACCTGGCGCAAGATTTAGCGCGTTTTATTAAAGAGAACAAGCTGTTTCACTACATCCAGGGCAAGGCTTACGTAAACGTAGAAGGATGGCAGTACGCCGGAGCGCGATTAGGCATCTTGCCGGTTATTGAAGACTTGGTGCGCATTCCGACCGACAACCACGAGGTGAAGTACCAAGCGCAGGTGAAGCTTTATAATCTGAAGAGTCAGGTAGAAGGTAAGGCGCAGGTGGTAGGCTCAGGCTTCGCGATTTGTAGCAACCAGGAGAACGGCAAGCGCAACTACCAGGAGTTTGCCATCGCTTCCATGGCGCAAACGCGGGCCATTGGCAAAGCGTATCGTAACATCCTGGCTTGGATTATCCGGGCTGCAGGCTACGAACCCACCCCAGCTGAGGAGATGGACTACATGGTCAAGGACAAGGCCGCTCCTAAGAAAGCAGCCAAAGCGTTGGCGAAGAAGAAGGGGGAAGACGAAAGTCCAGTCAACGAAGCACGTACTGAGGACCGTCCGCCCGTGGAGCGCCACTCCGCAGAACGTCCGGCGGAGCGCGAAGTAGCGGAGAAGAAGGAAGCCTCGGTGAAGCAGAAGACCGAACTGCTGTTGCTGCTGAACAACAAGGTGGTGACCAACGAGGAAAAGAACAAAATGATTGAAAACATTAACACGCTCGACAGCGAGCGGGCGAATAAGTCAATCGCTACCTTGAAAAAGGTAATTGAAGAGCGACAAGGTGGTTCGCCAAAGGCTGCCGCTGCTACTAGTACCGCAGAAAAAGCCTAGCAAAGGCTCATAGCGTATAGTTTGGTTTGGTTAGTTTAGTAGGAAAATCCCGGGGATGCGTATTCTCGGGATTTTTACGTTTTACGAGAATCGCTAGTACCCCACTCGGTGGCGTTTGGCGGCTTAAACATACTCATTTTCTTGTAAAGTCGTTCTATGTCTTCCTCAAAAATAGCCAGATCGCGGTTTTCTGGCTTCAATAAGCCTTCCCCCACCATATGATCGAAGAACTGCCGAAGCAAATTGTAGTACCCCCTCACGTTCAGGATGCCGACCGGCTTACGGTGCAAATCCAACTGCGACCAGGTGATAAACTCGATAAGCTCTTCCAGGGTGCCAAAGCCTCCGGGCAGCGCAATTACACCATCGCATAAGTCGGCCATCTTTAGCTTTCGTTCGTGCAGCGACTCCACCACGTGAAGCTCGGTAAGTCCGAGGTGCCCCACTTCCATATCCAGCAGAAACTGCGGAATAACGCCAATCACCCGGCCTTGTTCGGCCAGCACCGCATCGGCCAAAGTACCCATCAGTCCTACGCGACCTCCGCCGTACACCAAAGTGATTTTCTGAGCAGCTAAAAACCGACCCAGCGTGCGGGCGGCGGCTTCGTACTGCGGGTCGGTGCCCAGGTTGGAAGCACAAAAAACCGTGATGTGTTTCATACGAGTTGTGATAAGCGCTTAGCTAGGGCAATGCTACGGAATATTACGTTAAAAGATAGTATGTTTGCGGCAACCAATCCAAATTTCTATGTCGCCTAACCAACCGCCGCTCGCTTCGCCTACCGAAGAAGAAATGCCCTACGTAGGGGCCACCACCACCTTACCCGAGCTCACCCTGAAGGCAGTGCTTCTGGGAGCCCTGCTGTCGGTTGTCTTGTCTGCCGCCAACGCCTACTTCGGGCTGTTCGCCGGACTCACGGTGTCAGCTTCTATCCCCGCGGCGGTTTTATCGATGGCCATTCTGAAGCTGTTTAAAAACTCTAACGTGCTGGAGAACAACATGGTGCAAACGGCTGCCTCGGCCGGAGAGTCGCTGGCCGCAGGGGTTATCTTTACCATCCCGGCCCTCATTATCATGGGATATTGGGAAGCGTTTAACTACTGGGAAACCACCCTGATTGCCATGACAGGCGGTATTTTGGGCATCCTGTTCACCATTCCCCTGCGCAACGCGCTCATCGTCAAGGAAAAACTCAAGTTTCCGGAAGGAGTGGCTACCGCCGAGGTGCTTAAAACCGGAGAAGATAGCGACGGGGCGGTAAAGTACCTGGTGGGCGGAGCGCTCGTCGGCGGGTTGTTTAAGCTGAGCGATTCGGCGCTCAACCTGTGGGACGGTTTGTTCGAGCAGGCAGCGCTTATCAACCAAAAGTTATATTTGTACTTCGGCCTCAACCTTTCCCCCGCTCTGGTGGCGGTAGGCTACATCGTGGGCCTCAATGTTTCGTTCTTGGTATTTTTAGGGGGCGCCATCAGTTGGTACCTGGGCATTCCGCTCTACATCGCTATCATTGGACCGCCCGAGGGTGCCAGCAGCGCTGCCGAGATGGGCATTATGGTGTGGAGTAGCCAGATTCGCTACTTAGGAGTAGGGGCCATGGTGGTAGGTGGCCTGTGGGCCCTGCTTAGCCTGCGACAGTCGCTCACCACCGCGTTTCGCTCGGGAGTAGAGGCGTTTCGGAAGAGCGGAGAATCCGTGCAGCAAGCGCGTACCGAGTTAGACACTCCGATGTCGTGGGTCCTGGTAGGCATTGGCGTGCTGGTGGTTCCGATCTTTTTGCTGTACCTGCGCGAGATAGAAGACGTTGCGATCACCGGCTTGATGGCGGTGATTATGGTGGTGGCCGGATTCTTGTTCTCGGCGGTGGCGGGCTACATGGCGGGGCTGGTCGGTAGTTCCAACAACCCTATTTCAGGGGTTACCATTGCCACCATTCTGGCCACCGCCCTGCTGCTGGCCGCCCTGATGGGCACCGATGATCCGGGGCGGGGCGCCGCGGCCACCATCCTGGTGGGGGCCATTGTTTGCTGCGCGGCGGCCATTGCGGGTGATAATATGCAAGACCTCAAGGCGGGGCACGTGCTGGGCGCTACGCCCTACAAGCAGCAGATTATGCAGATCGTGGGCGTCGTGGCTGGGGCGCTCGCCATTGCTCCGGTACTCAATTTTCTGCTAATTGCCTACGGCATCGGAACTCCCACCGCCGACCAGCCCGACGCCCTGGCCGCCCCCCAGGCCACCCTCATGCAGAGCGTCGCCGATGGTATCTTTCGCGGTGGCTTGCCCTGGACGATGGTGGGCATCGGGGCGGCCATCGCCGTAGTGATTATCGCCACCGACGTATGGCTGAAGAACCGGGGCTCCAACTTTCGGATGCCAGTGCTCGCCGTAGCGGTAGGCTTGTATCTTCCCCTGGAACTGGACACTTCTATTTTTGTGGGGGGACTGGTTGCCTGGGCGGTAGAACGATACATGGCCCGTCGTTCGGGAGCGGAAGCACCGGCCCGCACCACCGCCAAAGAGCGCGCCGAAAAGGCGGGACTGCTACTGGCCTCCGGACTAATTACCGGCGAAGCGCTGATGGGCATCGCCATCGCCTTTGGCATTGTGGCCGTCGGGCCCGACCAACTGAAATTATTTTCGGAGTCGCCCTTCGGTAGCTGGCCCGGACTGATACTACTGATCCTGATTGTGCTGGGAATCTACCAAACCGTGAAGCGGGTTTACAATAAGGAGCCGAACCGGTAGGGGGGGCTAATCTACATCCTGGGCGCAGCGGAAGCCCTGGTGAAACAGGGCCGTCTCGGCCGAGCAGAACGTACGGGCCGACACCCGGTAGCCGTGGCAGAACGACGCATCGCACAAAAACGAGCCGCCCCGAATCACCTTGTTGGCATCAACAAGTTGAAAGGGATCGGTATTGCCCGCGTAGGGTCGGTAGGTATCGTTACACCACTCCCACACGTTCCCTCCCATATCGCTCAGGCCGCAGTCGGTAATGCCGAAGGCGCCCACCGGCGAGGTGTAGATAAAATCATCGGCTTGGTTGTTAACCAGGGGAAAGTTACCCTCCCATACGTTGGCTTTAAAGACCCCGTCCGGGGCGAGTTCGTTGCCCCAGCTGTACTGTCGGGTAGCGTTGTTGCCGCTGCGGGCTGCGTACTCCCACTCGGCTTCGGTTGGCAAGCGCTTGCCCGCCCATTCGGCGTAGGCCGTCGCGTCGTTCCAACTTACCTGGGTGACCGGGTGGTTGTCCTGCGCCGCCGGACGGTCGGGGCCCAGGGGGTACTCCCAGTAGGCGCCGGGCACCAGCTCCCAACCACGTGTTTGCAGGTCGTACATTCCCTGGTAGCTGAGCTTCTCCATCGAGGCCACCTCGTAGCCCGCTTCCCGCACCAGCTGACGCAGCTTGTCCGTATTAAACACTCCGGCGTCGCCGAAGGTCTCGGCTTCGGTTCGGTAGCCGGTGGCCAGTACAAAAGCGCGAAACTGCGCGACGGTTACCGGGTGGGTGTCGAGGTAAAAGTCTTCTACCTCGGTGGCGAATACCGGCTGCTCGTTGGGTAAGCCATCGGCAGCGCCCAGCGTGGCAGGCCCACCCCGGAAGTAGACCATGCCCTCGGGCGGCGGCGGGGCCGAGGGCTGACTGGTGCAACCCAAAAGAAACACGAATAAGATTAACGGGCGAAATGTCATACCACTAGCGTTCATTATTATCATAGCAAAAATGACGTATTCAATTATCCTAACCGCAGAATAAGCGATAAAAGTTGGTTTCCAATCCGAAAGTTTTCACTTTTATTGCTACATCGCCTAAACTGAACCTACATGAAAAACCGATCTTACGTTATTACAATCACTTTTATCGCGGCCCTGGGGGGCTTTTTGTTTGGCTTCGACACTGCCGTGATCTCCGGAGCCAACCCTTTTATCCAGAAATACTTCCAGCTAGATGAGTGGGCGCTGGGCTGGGCGGTGTCTAGCGTTATCGTGGGGTGCATCATTGGGGCCTTTTCGGCGGGTTTTGTGAGCGACGCCTTCGGCCGAAAGAAGGTGCTGATCGCTACCGCCGTCTTGTTCACCCTGTCGGCCATTGGCACCGCGCTCTCCACTGACTTTAACTTCTTCATCGTAGCGCGCATCCTGGGGGGCATTGGAGTGGGTGCGGCTTCGGCCATGTCGCCTACCTACATCGCGGAGATCTCGCCCGCCGGGCAGCGGGGGCAGCTGGTGTCTATCAACCAGCTCACGATTGTGATCGGTATCTTGGTGGTCTACATTACCAACTTTCTGTTCGCTTCCTCTTTTGGCGACGACAGCTGGCGGTGGATGCTGGGCAGCGAGGCAATTCCGGCCGTGCTGTTTTTCTTGCTGCTCTTTATTATTCCCGAAAGCCCCCGGTGGCTGTACAAGAACGGCCAGCCCGAAAAGGCCCGCGAGGTGCTGCGTAAGCTGGAGGGCGAAAGTCACGTACAGTCTGAACTGGCCGAGATAGAGTCCACCCTGCACGGTGACAACGAGAAGGTGGCGTTCGGCGATTTATTTAAGGGGGGGATGAGCAAGGTGATGATGATCGGCATTGTTCTGGCGATGCTGCAACAGTTGGTAGGCATCAACGCGATTATCTACTACGCTCCCACCATCTTCGCCAGTGCCGGGGCGGGATTAGATTCTTCCCTGGCCCAAGCCGTAGCCATCGGGGCGGTGAACCTAACCTTTACCTTTGTAGCGATCTGGCTCGTGGATAAGGCCGGTCGCAGACCCCTGTTGCTGGCTGGGTCGGTGGGCATGACGGTTTCGCTATGCATCCTGGTGTTTTCATTCTCCTCGGACGTGCTGGGCGGCTACGGGGTGCTTTTTTCTATCTTGGGATACATCGCTTCGTTTGCAGCTACCCACGCGGCGGTGATGTGGGTGCTGGTATCCGAGATTTTTCCCAATAAATTTAGGGGGTCGGCGATGTCGGTAGCTCTGTTTTTCCACTGGGGCTCCACCTACCTGGTCACGCAGACTTTTCCTTGGCTGCTGGCTAATAAGGGCGGGGCGTTCTCGTTCGGTATCTTCGCGGTGATTAGTGCGCTGAGCTTTTTCTTCGTGTGGTTCTTTGTGCCGGAAACCAAGGGAAAAACGCTAGAGCAGATTGAGAAAGATCTGAATCTGGAACTGGAAGAGGCATAAAAAAAAGCGCTACCCAAACGAGTAGCGCTTTTTATTACTTGGTGTTTCTAAAATTAAATGCTAGATGAACCCATTAGGTCGCCGTTTTCGTCGTAGTACAGGATATTTTGGCCATCATCGCCTTTTACCTGCAGTTGATAAATCTTATCAGGATTTTGCTCACCGGCGTAAATTTGCTCAGCGTTATTTTGCAGCAGTTTGTCTACCGCACCTTCCTTAAGCATATATACGTTTACGATGCTAGACTTAGCGAACTCGCTGTCTTTAAAAGCATTAGTTACTTCTTCGGGTAGCTCAGCTTCGGTAATTGTGGTTACGTCCAGGTCGCTATCATCAGAAGCAGTATTCAAAGGCGCCTGCTGATCAGTTGCCGGTGAGTAGGTTGGATCTACCTCGTTTTCGTCTTGTACAGTAGAATACGACTGGTTTTGAGCACCTTGATTGGGGTCTTCCATGGAAGAATCAGCGTTCGGATTTTCGCCTTGCATTTCAATAGCTTCATCCTCAATCTCTACCGCGTCGTCTTCGGTCATGTCTTGCATAACGTCGGGGGTAGTTTCGGTATCCGCAGGAGTGGTAGCCGGATCACCGTAGGCATTGTCTTCGGTGGGCTCTTCCTGCAAGGGCTCGTTAATAACATCTTCTTCAATAGACATGTCATCTTCCGTGATTACATCATCGCCGGTAGACATATCATCTTCCATCGGCATGTCATCCTCTACGGGCATGTCACTTTCCATGGGCATATCGTTAATCTCATCGCGTACAGGCTGGGTAGCCGGTTCGGTCACTGAGTTATCCGTATCGTTGATTGCCCGATCGTCCATGGTTTCAGTATCGGTGTCCAGGGTTTCATCCTCAATAGCGGGCTGAGTCTGAACAGTGGTTTGCGGTTGCTCTTCGGCGGCCGGTACTTCTTGAGCGTTGGCGGCTAAAATCGTAGCGGCAGCGAATCCTAGTGTTATGAGTGTCTTTTTCATGTTATCGTAAAATTAATAGGGTGGTTAAAAATCAATTATCCTGATAGATACAAATTGAAATCCAAGTAAGCTTGTATAAGCTAATTCGCTGATTGTCAGCTTGCTATGAATTAATTGGTGTTATGTTCCGTGTAATATTGTGGGTAGTTTGGTCAACAAGGTGGGGAATTAGTGGGTAAACATCCCTTCCGCAAAAATTTATTAAACAATTTGCCGGGGTAGTTTATTATACTACCAATAATAGGCAGCGTAATGGCTGCTGTTTTTCCTTAGCCACAATTTTTTGCTATGTCTTTAGAAGCAGATCATCTAAATCACCCCATTGACGAAACGGTTACCATTCCGGTTATCAATGAAGAAGTGCACCTTACGAGCGAGCAAGTCATTACGGATCGCGTACGCGTTATTAAAAGCGTATCCGATGAAACCGTAACGGTAGAAGCTCCGAACACCCAAGATAACGTATCGGTAGAACGCATTGCGGTTAACGAATACGTTGACGAGGCCCCTCAGGCCGTTCGGCACGAAGGCGATACGATGATCATACCGGTGCTTCAGGAAGTACTTGTGAAGAAAATTTTACTGGTTGAGGAGATTCGTATCACCAAGACTAAACAGACCGATACCGAAAGTATTGAGGTGACGCTTCGCAAGGAGCACGTTGATGTTCAGCGCGATACCGAAAACCTCTAACGATTATTTCTTTTTTTCAATTAAACTAAACCTTTTTTATTATGTCACACACAGTAGTAGGAATATTCAATAATGTAGTAGATGCCGAAAAGGCAGTTGATCAGTTACTAGGCAGCGGGTTTGACCGCAAGCACGTAGATATTGCTGATCATACCGACCGTGATGGCTACACTGATGCCGACCGTAATCGCGATAGCGACAGCATTGGCGGTTTCTTTAGCTCATTGTTCGGCGATAGCGACGAGTCAAAATACCACACCGAGGCTGCTCAGCAAGGTACGGTAGTTACCGTGCACGCTATCTCTGATTCGGAAGCCGAACGTGCGGCCGACATCCTAGACAACTTTGGCACCATCGATGCCAACGAATTTGCCGGAGCGCGAGAAACAACCGGTACCGTTAATAGCGATTCTAAAATCGATGTTGTGGAAGAAAACCTTGAGGTTGGAAAGCGTCAGGTAAACACCGGTGGAGTTCGCGTACGCAGCCGCATCGTAGAGCGCCCCGTTGAGGAGCACATTCGTCTGCGCAGCGAGCACGTAAACGTAGAACGACGTCCTGTAAACCGTGCAGCCAGCGAAGCTGATATGGCGAACTTCAAAGAAGGTACCATTGAGGTAACCGAAACTGCTGAAAAAGCGGTAGTATCCAAGGATGCCCGCGTAGTAGAAGAAGTGCACGTTGATAAGACCGTTGAAGAGCACGACGAAGTAGTGAAAGATACCGTACGCGGTACCGAAGTAGATGTAGAGAAAGTTGCTGGTGAAGGTACCAAATTGACCGAAAAAGAACGACTAGCCCGCGATAAAGGACGAGCATAATTTGTCATTCGTATTATTTTGGAAAGGGCTGTCTCATTAATTTGAGGCAGCCTTTTTTTATTAAAGCTTAGCGTAAACTTACCTTCAGAATCAAATGCAATTGCCCGGTGATTCGGTTCGCTGGATTATGATCTACGTACTTTTTTTGTACATTCGGGCTTCGAAGGATGATTGAGGCAGGAGCAGCATAGATAAACGCATCAAGTCGGTTTTGAACAACGCTTTATTGCAAACCATGGAGCTACAGCAAATTATCGAAAGGGCCTGGGAAGACCGCTCCCTGCTGGCGGATAAAGACGTTAAAATCGCGGTTAAATCGATTATCGACGAGCTCGACCGGGGCAAAAAGCGGGTGGCCGAACCCATCGACGGCTCCTGGGTGGTGCACGACTGGATTAAGAAGGCCGTTATCCTGTACTTCCCTATCCAGAAGATGAAGACCTTCGAGGTAGGCCCGTTCGAGTACCACGACAAGATGAAGCTCAAAACCGATTACCAAAAGCAGGGCGTGCGGGTGGTGCCCCCGGCGGTAGCCCGCTACGGTGCGTACCTGAGTCCCGACGTGATTATGATGCCCTCGTACGTAAACATCGGCGCCTACGTGGGGCGGGGAACGATGGTTGATACCTGGGCAACGGTGGGCAGCTGCGCCCAGATTGGTGAACGTGTGCACCTGAGCGGGGGAGTGGGAGTAGGGGGGGTGCTGGAACCGGTGCAGGCCAAGCCGGTAATTGTGGAAGACAATGCCTTTATCGGCTCACGCTGTATTCTGGTAGAGGGGGTGCACGTAGAGGCCGAAGCGGTGCTGGGCGCCAACGTATCATTAACGGCCAGCTCTAAAATTATTGATGTAACCGGAAGCGAGCCGGTTACTTACACCGGTCGGGTGCCCGCCCGCTCGGTGGTAATCCCGGGGTCGTACACTAAAACGTTTCCGGCCGGCGACTACCAGGTGCCCTGTGCCCTGATCATCGGACAACGCAAGGCCAGCACCGACCTGAAAACTTCGTTAAACCAGGCACTGCGCAACCACGATGTTACCGTTTAGGCCCGTTAAGATTACACGGCCTTTTCATAAAACTTATCCCTCTACTTCAGTGTCTTTTAGAGGGAAACTATTCACATAAGACGTAAAATTATTCCAAGCCGTAACAAGCGGCCGCCGCAGCGGGTCCTTCCTGGATGACAGAAGAGAGCTTTGCGTTAAAACTTTTCACAACTGTGTTTTACTGTAGTTCTCTAAAGCAGATTTTTTTATGAAAGAGCCGTGATTAAGATTAGGCATTCGTGCAAAACATCAACATCTTTGCCCCGTTTCCAGAGTACTATCAGTGTATTATAACCACTATCTGTTTATGCGTTTAGCAAATCTTAGCGCGGTGTTCGGCGCTCTTCTCGTTTTATCAACTGCCTGCGATAGCAAGAATTCACAGCAGGGCGACCAGCTGTTTGCCGACGGCGACTACGAACAGGCAATCAGCCAGTACACCGACTACATCGAGTACAATCCGGAAGATATCAAGTCGATTTACAACCGCGGCCGTGCCTACGAGGAGCTCGGGCAGTACGACAAATCGCTGGCCGATTACGAGAAGACGCTCGAGATTGATCCGAAGAACTTCAACGCCCTGATGAGCATCGGGAAGTTCCACTTTCGTAACAAAGACTACGGCGACGCAGCGTTTTATTTCGATAAGGCGGTAAAGGTAAAGGAGCGCTCGGCCGACGCGCACTACCTGAGCGGGCGGTCCAACCACAAGCTGGGCGAAACTACCAAAGCGATGGAAGGCTACAACCAGGCCATCAATCTGAACGGCGAGTACGGCGAAGCCTACCTGTACCGGGGTGCGCTCAAGGTGTTTTTGAAGAAGAAGTCCGGCGGCTGCGCCGACATCCGCAAAGCGGCCGACCTGGAAGCCCCCGAGGCGACTGATGCCTTGCAGGAGTACTGTAACTGAGGGTAGGCGATGTCATTGATCGTAGTACCAACGTCAACTACGTTGTTTATTGGTTAGTCATTATGCTCATGGGTGCCAGCGAGCGCAAACTTCAGACGCATTACAAACGCGCCCGAGAGTGTCCCACATACTACCGAAACCGCTCCGCTACCTTCTGTGACTTCGGCCCATCGGCATAATTATAAAAGCCCTCGCCCGACTTTACTCCAAGCACTCCGGCCTCTACCATGTTTACCAGCAGCGGACAGGGAGCGTACTTATCAGAACCTAAACCCTCGTGCAGTACCCGCATGATGGACAGGCACACGTCGAGTCCGATAAAGTCGGCCAGCCGCAGTGGACCCATCGGGTGGGCCATGCCCAGTTGCATAATCTGGTCGATGGCCGTTACTTCCGCGACGCCCTCGTGCAGTGCGATGATCGCCTCGTTGATCATCGGCATCAGGATGCGGTTGGCCACGAAGCCGGGGTAGTCGTTCACCACCAGCGGGGTTTTGCTCAGCTGCTCCACGGTACGCACGATCTGCTCAGTGACGGCCGGGCGGGTGCGGTAGCCGTTGATAATTTCCACCAGCGGCATCACCGGCACCGGATTCATAAAGTGCATACCGATCACCTGTTCGGGACGGGCGGTTGCCGCCGCAATCTTGGTGATTGAGATCGACGAGGTATTGGTAGCCAGCACCGTGTCGGGGGCGCAGAGCGTGCTCAGGGTTTCGAAGAGCTGCTGCTTTACCGCCAGGTTTTCGGTGGCGGCTTCTACCACCAGGGCCGCCCCGTCGACCGCTTCTTGGAGCTCGGTATGCGTGGCAATGCGATCGAGTGTAGCGGCTTTTTCGGCCTCATCAATAAGTTCTTTCTTAATCTGCCGGTCTAGGTTGCGGGCAATGGTGGTACGGGCGGCTTCTAGTGCTTCCGAGCGCACATCCACCAGGCGTACACCGAACGAGTGAGCGGCGAAGGCGTGGGCGATGCCGTTGCCCATGGTGCCCGCGCCAATAACGGTGATGGTGTTCATGGTATCAATTGTTAGGGTTCTGGATATAAAACAGCTCTATAAGCCGGGAGGTAGTACTAACGAACGCGTCACCGACGCGCCCGCGGGTAGGGCACTAGAGTGGAAGCCTTTGTCCCTCAAAGAGGTATTGCTAACCCGCCAAATTCCTACACCGAACGAATTTACGAGAATTTACGTGGGTTCCGCCCCCCAAAACCAATATCTTCCCGCGCACAAAGCGATAATACTAGGCAAGCCCTATCGCCGTTGACATTACAAGGCAACCCCCGGGGGGCGCGTTTGTAAGCGCTCCCATAACAACGCCATCAAAAAACTACAATGGGGCGCGTTTGTAACGCGCTCCCATAACAACGCCATCCAAAAACGCTTACCCCCATGAGATATCCGCTCATTTTGGTCATACTATTCACCCTAACCCTTTCGGGCTACGGTCAGAACGACAAGGGCGACGCGAAGAGCAGTCCGAAGCTAGGCAGCTTTGATCCGGGCGGAGAGCGCGGGCATAGCTATCCCTTCCGGGCGTTCCTGAATAGGTTCTCGGTGAACCTGAGCACCGGCTACGGCCGCACCTTCTACCGGCACGACCTGACGGGCTACAGCTACGTGCGCAACGCGCAGGGCTCCTACATCACCCCCGGCGCACTGGGCGGCAACTTGGTGGGCTACAGCAACTGGTTTAGCGAAGTAACTCCCGCCACCCTAGCGCTGGGCAACGCTGAGGAAGACTACAAAGGAGTGCCCGCCAACGACGGGGAGATCGCCATGGCCAGCGGCGGCTATAGCATTCCGCTCAACCTGGCCGTCTACTTTAACCTGTACCGGCTGCGCGTGGGCGGCGGAGCCATGATCGACTTCCACCGGGCCAACGTGCCTGAGCCGGATAACTTCCTGACGACCTTTCCGGAGCCTGATCCGGTGGGGGCGCGCATGTTTCGCTACTACGGCCTGCTGGGCTACAGCGTGTACGAGTACTACGATAACGCGGTGGGCGTCGACGTGCGGGTGGGTAAGATTAACATGGGCCGTAACTTTGGGGCGGCTGATCCCAGCTTGTTTGTGAACCTAGGCGTAACGCTAGAGAAGGTGTTCTCGGAGTACTTCCGGGTGTACGTGCGGCCCGCCTACGAGTACAAGCGCTACGCGGTAAATCTGCCGGAGACGGCGATTAATCACCGTAATTCGGCCTTCTTCATTACCCTGGGCGTAAGCATCAACTACCCCGACATGCCGCGCTCGCCCATTAAGAATGACCGCACCCAGATGAAGCACTACGTATCGGACGGGCAGGGCAACAAAAAGGAGTTTCGCGGACAGCCCTTCTGGCGTAAGCAAGACCCTAAGGTAGGCGAACTGTATCCCCACCTGCAGAAGACCAAGCGCAAGCGCGCCGCCCAGCGCCGCAACTTCTTTAAGAAGAAACCCTAAAGGACACGCCCCCACATTGTCTTCCAGTAGGGACCTTTGTAGTTGATTGCACGAAACTTCCCCCGTGGTTAATACAGATTGGTAGGAGCTCTACTTTAGCCAGTACATCCTCGTAATCCTGCACCTCTCTCCCCCTAGCTGTCCTCCCGCAGGGATCTTTGTAGTTGATGACAGGGAACTTCTAAACCTTGTGATACTGAGTGGGTGGTGCTTTGCCTCAACTAGTCTATTGGGGAAGATCTACGACTTGGGGGCAGTCGATGTATTTACGTTGTGCTTCGTTTTGCTATCTTCTTCTTGTCATAATCTCTAAGCATGTGAATTATTTTTGTAACGAATTCGTTACATTTAAAGCATGAGAGAAATTGAAGTCACACCAGCGTGCTTTTCGTTTATAGAAGACCAAGACGAACGTACGCGCGAAAAATTCTTTCAATTAATTGAGGTGATTGGAGAACTGAGAATCATTCACTCCAATTTCATCAAGAAACTGGAGTCCACGAACTTCTACGAGCTGCGAATAAAATCTGGTAATGAGTATCGTGTAATTATCTTCTCTATTGACCATGCGAACTTTAACGAATGTACTAAGGCTATTCACGGCCTTTTCATAAAACTTATGCCTCTGCTTCAGTGTCCTTTAGAGGGAAACTATTCACATAAGAAGTAAAATTATTCCAAGCCGTAACAAGGTCCTTCCTGGATGACAGAAGAGAGCTTTGCGTTAAAACTTTTCACAATTGTGTTTTACTGTAGTTCTCTAAAGCAGATTTTTTTATGAAAGAGCCGTGTAAGGCTATTTGCCTAACCGGATTTATGAAGAAGTCAACCAAGGATTATAAGAAGGCGATAAAAAGAGCCGAAAGAATTTTACAAGACTATATAGATGACAAGTAAATAAATAAACGACCATACTTCGCAAGACGCCAGTCGAGGATAAATGAAAAGTCCACGAGAAACGCTCTTAGGCGATAAAAACTTCGTCATGCAAATTTCATATGATCGTCAAAATTAAATTTCATACACATGAAGACTATCAAGGCCAGTGAAATATTAGCCCAACGTTACGGCAACCGAGGAACAGAGGAACGAGAAAAATTCAGAGACGAGGCTTTCTCCTATTATTTCGGTGAGATAATAAAAAACCGAAGGAAAGAACTGAAATTAAGCCAAGAGCAGCTTGCTCAAAAAATGGGTAAACAGCGACCTTACATCTCAAGGATTGAGAACGGCGAGGATATTCGTCTTTCTAATTTTGCAGCGGTGGCAGATGCTCTCGACCTTTCAATACAGGTATTGGCCAAATAGAAACAACAAAACGTAATACAAGAAGCCGTAGCTCTATTTCACCAACGCTAAAAGCAAACCTACGACTTTAATGTTGGCGACCTACGCCGCTGATATGCTGGGAGTACCCGATGAAGAGCAGTTAAATCTGGCAGTCAGTCAAGGCCGAGTAGTATTTACGCAAGGCAATGACTTTTTAAGGATGCACGTAGCGAAAATAGATCATTTTGGCATTGTGCATGCTCACCAATAGCTTAACTTACCAAAGATGAATGAGTTAACGATTGTCCGTCGAATAGCCAACCTGAAGCCAAAGCAGCAAGAGATGGTTGCGGCATTTGTAGAATTTTTGGAACAAAAAAGTCAAGCAGCATCTGCGGTTGACAAGAATCCTCCTCTTTTGAAAGCAGGCTTTTTAAAAGGAACATTCGCTATGAGTGACGACTTCGACAAACCGCTTGACGATTTCAAAGATTACATGCATTGAACTACCGGCTAGATACTTATTGCTTCATCTGGTTTAGCGAAGACGATGATCAACTTCCGGCTAGCGTGAAGGCGGTTATTGAAGATTCACGCCCGAAGAAATGAAAGCCTACGAAGAAAGCTTAAAAACCCTACGAGATAACTACGCTACGGCTCAGTATGTGCAAACTGCTGTGCAAACTGCTATGGAAAAAAAGGAAACAGAAACTATTACTAGTTTACTAGAGCTAGGGTTACTTACTCACGAACAGATTGCCGATAGTGTTAAGGTACCGGTTGAAAAAGTACAAGCAATAGCACAAAAATACCCGAACTGATTCGTCTCTCAGGGAAGCCATGACAGATATAGCCATTCGTGTAGAAAACCTAGGCTGGGCGGCAATCCGCTGGGCGGCAATCCGCTGGGCGGCAATCCGCTACGCGCCCCGGGACAAACGATACACCCTCGGGACCGCCAAAAGCGCAACATCCGTTGTGGCAGTATCCACTGTGGGCTCTTTCAATGAGAGCATGTCCAGCCTGTTCCGCCGCTCCAGTACCCCTAGCCACTCAGCAAGTACCCCAACCCCTAATCCCCAAAACCTAACCCCTACTGATTTCTGGGCCTTAAACGACATCAACTTTGAGATTA
>JBASAY010000047.1:0-15812 GCA_049650865.1 Tunicatimonas sp. | reverse complement strand
GACTCCGGCGAGGTGCCCCCCGCACCGTCATCACCCCCACTAGATGATATATAGTACACACGCGCCTGCGTGAAGAGAGGAATGCTGAATAGCAACGAGATCGCGGTGATATACCGAAGGACGTAGTGACCTTTTTTTCTTTCCATTTCAAGAATATAACGTCCTAAGAGTGGGATGCTGATGTTTCGACGTTTTCTTTCTTTCATTTTATCTAATTTCGCCCCAGTTACCCTACAATCGTAATTTTATGAAGATACTGACCGTTATTGATTCATTTCATACCGGCGGCAAAGAGCGGCGGCTCATTGAGCTTCTAAAAGGTCTAACCAGCGCCGGTATCGCGTGCGAGCTTATTGTGCTTTCTAAGGTAGTTACTTACCCCGAGCTCTACGACTTGAACGTGAATATCCATTTTGTAGAACGGAAGTGGAAAAAGGATCCAATGGTGTTCGGCACACTCTTCCGGTTGATTAAGACGGCGAAGCCTGATCTGATCCAGAGTTGGTCTTCTATGATGTCTATTTATACCCTGCCAATTGCCAAGCTACTGCGCATTCCGTTCGTGAACGCTATTATCGTGGATGCCCCGCAGTACGTCAGGCCATTTTCTCAATCGTGGTTACGTACGAAGCTCACCTTTCCCTTCTCCGATGCGGTAGTAGCAAACTCGCATGCTGGTAAAAAGTCGTACCAGGCCCCCGCCAAAAAGACCATAGTGATCCATAACGGATTTGACTTTAAAAGGGCCGATAAAGCCGCTTCGCCTGAGGAGGTCAGAGAATCGTTGGGTATCACCACCGATAAAGTGGTAGGAATGGTGGGGAAGTTTCAGCCCCGAAAAGATTACGCAACGTACTTGAAGGCGGCAGTTCGGATAGTAGCGCAGCGCTCGGACGTTACCTTTTTGGCAATCGGCGATGGCGACTTATTAGAAGATTGTCGGCGCCTGGTCAGCCAGTCGGCTAATGATCGCATAATTTTTACCGGCCGCCGAACCGACGTAGAGTCGGTGGTTAGCATTTTTGATGTTGGCGTGCTTATGACCAACCACCGTGTGCACGGTGAGGGCATCTCGAACGCACTGATGGAGTACATGGTAATGGGAAAACCGGTGGTTGCTTCCACCGGGGGGGGCACCGCCGAATTAGTTACGGACGGTGAAGTTGGATACCTTGTGCCGCCCGGAGATGAAGTGGTACTTACCGAAAAGCTGAGTCTTTTACTGGATGACCCGGAGCTTGCGCGCAAGTTGGGCGATAACGCGAAGCAGAGAATACAGCACCACTTTAGTTTGCAGCGCATGACCGACGAATACATTCAACTCTATCAGAGGCTATTGCACCCCAAACACTCTTAAAATGATAATTGGCATTATCATTTTAAAATGAGTTACTAAAAAAGGGGGGCAAGAAATAAGTAGCTATCGCAAGATTTAGCTTCACTTGCTATATACAATACTATAGTAATTTGGCGTACTGATGCAATTCTCGCGCTACGCTCGTCGATTTTCTTAATATTCATACTTCAATAAATTTAAGTTTGAGAAGTTTGCTTGCTCTTAAGTCAGTTGCCTCACAATTTATTTTAACGGATTATTTCCTCGTTAAGACACAAAACAAGCGGGTTTGGCGCCGTCATTGAAAGGGTCGTGCCAGCCAACAATGTTTAACATCTTAACGCTAGATTGTATGAAGCTTTTTACCCTTGCTAGTAAGTATTGTATCTTATTAGCTACTATCACACTACTCAGCTGTTTTAACTACGCATTTGCTCAAATTAGTAGCGCCTACGTCCCATCAGGAAGCACAAACCGCCTGGTAGTAAAACTATCTTCTTCCACCACACTTTCCAACTCAGCCGGATGGTACTTAGTAGGGGGAGGTGCCGAAGTGAAGCGCTTGATAAGCGGCAGCGGATCAAGCACGTTAACCTTTGAGCTAACCGATTACGTGCTGCCCAACGACCGATTTGCTCTTTACTACTACCAAGAGTTGGGTAGCGCGCTAAGCAAAGGAAAGAAGGTACGTAGCACCGAGGCGATGTCGGTAAGCACCAGCGGAATAAGCGCGTACCGTGGAAGCCGAAAGGTTTACTACGTAAGTAGAAGCGGATCATCGGGCAATTCGGGCACTTCTTCGTCCAAACCCACTTCGTTTAGCCAGGCCATTAGCAAAGCGGGCGCGGGCGACTATATTTTATTAAGAAAGGGAGAAACCTATACTTCACCTCTTAACATTAAAAGTAAGAAGGGCACCGAAAGCCGGCCTATCACCATTGGCACTTACGGAAGTGGCAGTAAGCCGATTATTACGGGTTCAACCACTCCCATTGAAATACGTGACAGCCACTACATACACGTGGTAGGAGTAGAATCTAAGCCCTCCTCAGGCTCCCGGGTAGCCGGTGTCAGAATTCTAGGTACCAGCCGCTACTGTACGGTACGGTCACTCACGGTAGTGGGGCCTAAGAAACACAGCGACGGCACCGGTATCGGTTCAGGGATATCGTACTCTTCGGCCGATGGTAAAGGTAGATTTCCCTACCACTCTACCGTGATGCATTCTACTGTTTCTCGTTTTAAGGATGGAATCTACGGTTACCGCATCAAAGGGGGCGGAAAGATTCGTTTCAATAAAGTTTCGTACTGCGCGGTAGACGGAATCCGAGCATTTGATGGCGACACGGATGGAATTATTATCGGACACAATGAAATCACTAAGTTTTCGGACGACGGTGTAGACCTATTTAACGGCAGTGAAGTGATCGTTGAGTATAACGAGATACATGATCCCATTTCGCCCCGGTCGGGCGGTGCAAATAATGGTATTAAGGGCGGAGGCGCCTCGGGGTCTACTGCCTCGCGTGATATTATTATCCGCTACAATACAGTGTATAACATTTACCGGCGCAGGGGTTCACCCAATGGTATTACCACCAACGGGGCCACCTCGGGAGAGATCTACGGTAACCTGTGCTATAACATCGACGACAACGCCATCGAGATTACGGCCAGTAAAACTAATAAGTCCTGGAAAGTATATAACAACACGGCAATCAGTAGCAAAGGTAGCGCCCTGATTGTAGCCCCTAAAAATCCGAGTGTGTCCGCTTACAACAACATCCTCAAAGGAGCAATTAGTGATGTACGGGTCAACGGGTCATCTCGGGTCGTAGGAAAAAACAATATTCTGGTTAATAACCGAAAAGCCGGAAACTACTCTGGCCAGAAAGACTTTAGCAGTAACACTTCGTCTCTTTTCAGAGACCAGGGCAAAAAGGATTTTCGGCTCAAGGAGTCCTCACCCGCTATCAATAAAGGGACTTACGTTAACGACTACGAGAAAGACATTTTGGGCAGAAGAATATCGAGCTCTCATGATATTGGCTGTTACGAATTTCGTAACCAATCTGACCCAACACCTAGTCCAAAGCCTGAGCCGGAGCCTGAACCAGAACCTAAGCCGGAACCTAAGCCTGACCCAAAGCCAGCTCCCGACCCGAAACCAACTCCCTCTCCGAAGCCAAAGCCTACACCGCCCACTAGCGCCGAACCGGGATTGCGTTACCGGCACTACCACGGCAAATGGCGCGCGCTCCCTAACTTTGCTAGCCAGTCGGTGGTAAGGCAAGGGGAAGTTACCAACTTTAGCCTATCCCCCCGCACCCGCAACGAATACTTCGGAATGGTGTACGACGGACGAATTAAGATAGACAAGGCTGGTAAGTATACTTTTTATACCACCGCTGATGATGGCGTTAAACTGTTTATCAACGGAAAGTTAGTGGTCAGTGATGACGGCATCCACGCGGCACGCGAACGATCAGGAACCATCACCTTGGGTACCGGTTTGCACGCTATCCGGGTGGAGTACTTTGACCGAACCTACGATGAGGTGCTGGAGGTCAGATACAAGGGTAATGGAGTGAGCAAGCAGCGCATTCCGAACAGCAAGCTGTTTTTACCTTCGTCTTCTAACCAGCGTACAAGTGCTACTGCTCAGATTAAAAAGGCAGCCGAAGATACCAACGCACTGTTAAGCGGTGAGATAGTCACGTATCCTAACCCCATCCGCCGATCGTTTACCGTGGTGCTACCTACCCAGATGAGCTACGCCCACTTTAAACTGATTAACCTGACCGGTGCCACCGTTTGGCAGAAAGAAATGCACAACATAGGTACGCAAACAACCATTGCAACCACGGGGGCCAACATCGCCCCTGGCTACTACTTGCTTGTCATCAGCAATCGCAATGAGGTGGTATATACCAACAAAGTGCTGAAAAAGTAGCCGCGCAGCGCAGCTACAGGGCTATTGTCTCAAAGGCAGCCACCAATTCCGGTGCTGCCTTTTTTGCTTTTATTTCGGTTCATTGAAGCACCTGTTTATAGCTTAATCTTTTGAATTGCGCTCATATTAAAATAAATTTAGAAAATCTTTATTTAGTTGCCTTTTAATGCAGAAACTTTGCTTTGGTAATGATGTCTTGTACGTCGCCCCTAATCTGGGGTGGAAGGGTGGCATATCTTCGGTTGTTATGGAGTATAAGAAGGCTATCCACCCTTTTCAATTTCAACCAAGCACCTCTTCAGAGGATATCCGAGTTACCGTTCTCAGCTTTCCTTTTATTATCGCCCAGTTCTGTTACAAGCTTCTGGTTACACATCGGCAAGTAAAAATTGTTCATATCCATGGTTCCTCAAAGGGCAGCTTTTATCGTAAGTACATTTTCTTTCTACTGGCCCGTTATGCCTTTCGTAAAAAGGTAGTATATCATATGCACGGGGCAATGTTTCATGTATTTCACCAAAACGCTCCCGCCTTCATTCAGCGAAGAGTTCGGCACTTTATTAATACAACAGACTGCTTAATTGTGCTTTCCGCGTGGTGGAAAGACCATTTCTTGGAAAATTTCCATCCTCGTATGATCCGAATTGTTCCTAATATCGTAAGTGCTACTACGCAGCCCCCCCCAGCAACGCGAGAACCTGGTCCCATCCGGCTCCTATTTCTTGGAAGAATTGGCGAACGAAAGGGAGTGTATGACCTTCTAGAGGTTTTGCGATTCCATCGGGAAGTACTTCAGGGAAAATACGTACTCAAGTTGGGGGGCGACGGTGAAACCGAAAAGCTCCAGAGTTTAATTAAGGAGTACGAATTGGAGGGAAGCGTCAAGTTCATCGGTTTTGTAACCGGACCGCAAAAAGAACAACAGCTTCAGGCGGCAGATGTCTACTTGCTTCCGTCGCACAACGAAGGGCTTCCAATCTCGATACTTGAGGCCATGTCGTTTGGTTTACCTGTTATCTCTACCAACGTAGGCGGTATTCCAGAGGTAGTGGTTCCCCATAAAACTGGTCTGCTCATTGAAGCCGGAGATCATACCGCCATCTTTGAGGCCATTAAGTTTTTTATCAATAGTCCCGAAAAGATTTCTGAGTACGGCGCCCACTCGTACGATCTGGTAGCCCAGCACTACTTCCCCGCTCCGGTGATGGATTCGTTAGCTGAAGTATATCAGACCCTGCTTGCTTAATTATGCTTTCGCTTGTTGCCCTATGAAAAACATTATTATAAGAAGTCGCCGAAACGTCTTTCGCGAAGAAACCAAGTTACTCGTTGAAAAGTACGGTTTCACCGACATTAACAACGGAGAGCGATCGAAAGGAATAAAAAGCCCCAAAGAGATGGCGCTGTTCTTTTTGGAAGACTGCTGGTTTGTTCTCAAAAACCGTAGTCGTTTAAATCAAGCACATACCATTATCACTATTAGTTTCCTGGCGTTGCCCATCAAGCTGCTCATTAAGCTGAGGATTATCAAATGCGAGCAGCTACTTTGGTTCGGCTTCTTCATTCATTCCGAAAAAGCCTTCCGTATCTTCCGGGTACTCCTAAAGCTCCTAAGCATCAAAAACGAGAAAATCATTCTTAATTCAGCCTACGAAATACCTTTGTATGCTGACAAATTAGGTCTTGCCCGGCATAAGCTTACCTATATTCCGCTGGGCGACTGGAAGCAAGTAGATTTGTACGATGAAAAATACGAGCCAGGTGTAGATGAGCCTTACTACTTTGCGGGGGGATACACCAACCGAAATTACCCCGGTTTAATTGAGGCCTTCCGACAGCTGCCTTATAAATTGATCATTGTTGGCTCTCATCTTAACAAAGAGCTTAACAGTCCTAGTGAACTCCCGGATAATATTATTGTCAAGAAAGATATTCCAAAAGAAGAATTTGAGTCACTGCTAGCCAAGTCTAAAGCGTGTATTCTTCCCCTGAAAAGCGACACGGGCGCCTCAGGGCATATGGTTCTTCTTGGCTACATGAGAAACAAAAAGGCCATCATCGCCTCGGATATGGAAGCGATGCGCGAGTACGTTACCCACGAGGCGTCAGCCCTGCTTTTTAAAGATTTTCAAACCGAACTGCCTAACCTAATTAGAGCTATAGAGGAAAAGAAGCACGATTTGAAGCAGTTAGGCGAAAATGCCTACCAACAATATCAGGATAATTTTACCTACCCAGCCCTATCAGCTCGGTTGATTGAGATTCTAAAAGAAGATTCGTAATGTCTTGAAGCCAATAAAATCGGGGGCATATGCAGACTTGAAGGAAAAATTTTTTATTTTTATTTTTACAGGAATTTCTGCTGACGATTAATTTTTTCTATGCTTAATGCAATTAAGTTTTCCATAGAAAATAGGGTGCGGTATAACTACTTCTTCGCCAAGAAGCTCCGGACTATCCGTGCGCAGCGAAGCTGGGACCTTGTCAGGCTACGCGCTCTTCAGGAGAGACGCTTCGTTGCGATGGTTCACCGGGCCTACCAAAAATCGTCTTTCTATCGCCATCTTTACGATCTGCACGGCGTATCCATCGATAAGGTCAAGTCTCTAACGGATATTGAACGCCTACCTGTGATTACCAAGGAGATGATCCGCGACAACAGCAAGGTTATTTTTACCGGAAATCGTCTGAACCGTAACATCGCCTACACCAGTGGTACCACCGGTTCGCCCATGCCCCTCTACCGCGACTACCAATCGATTACCGAGGAAGCCGCTTACCTGTGGGCCCACCGCGTAAGCTTTGGGTACGAGGTAGGCATGAAGACCGTAACGCTGCGGGGTAACCTGGGAAAGAAGCAGATGGAGATCATGGACCCCCTCACTAATACGCTTTATCTATCGAGCTACAACCTGAGTCCTGACAATGCTGAGTGGTACTACGAACGCATCCGTGACTTTGCCCCGCATGCTATTCTGGCGTATCCTAGCTCCTTAGCAACCTTAGCTAACTACTTTGCCAGTATGGGCAAGTCACTCCAGATTCCGCTTTCGTTCACCTCCTCTGAAACCGTGTACACGCACCAACGCGAGAAAGTTGAGCGCGTGTTCGGCACCCGGATTATTGACTGGTATGGCAACGCCGAGCGGACCATTGCGCTGGAACAAAACGCTCTAGGACACTACGACGAACTACCGCTCTACTCCATTAATGAGTTTCAAGACGACCACGCAATCACCACCGGGCTGATCAACCGGAGTTTCCCGCTAATCCGCTACCGCGTCGATGATGTTTTTGTGGTGAACGAGGGCGAACCTAGAACGGTAGAAAGTATCCAGGGCCGGAGCAACGACTATTTGTTACTACCCGATGGATCGCGCGTAAGCCTCCTCTGCAACGCTATGAAGGGAATTAACCACTTGCTGCTGGCCCAAATCGTGCAGCATGATGCCAGCGGGTTCGTGGTAAACGTGGTCGTGGAAGAAGATTTTGGCCCGGAAGACGAGCAGCAGATTCGCAACAATCTTAGTAAACGGGTGGGTGACGACATTCCAATAACCGTTGCCTACGTTGACGAAGACGACATCATAAAATCGTTTGCTGGCAAGTACAAGCTTATTATCAACCACATGGCGAACGATGAGCCGGAGCTATCCGTGTCGGAGCCGTGGCTGTCGTAACGCTCACTTAAGCAGGCAACTATTTGGATTCGTTGGTGAGGATACCCACTTTTGTGGGCAACTCCCTTCCCGCTCCCAATGGCTCCACTCTCTTGGTACTTTCACCGCCTCCGGTCTATGTCGCTCCCGGAGGTAGGTTTCCGCGCCCAGCAGTTCGTTCAGAAGCAACAAGAAAAGCGAAACCAGACGGCTGCCTCCGCATCATATGCTCTTCCGCGCCTGCCCCAGCCGATACTAGACATCGGCAATACGTCTATCAATCTTGAGAATACTACACTGCCGGTGTTCGGGCTATCACTCGATTACAGTAAGCCTATCGATTGGCACCTCGACATTGCCTCGGGGCGTAGGTTTCCGCTATCGTTTGCCAAAGATATTAATATCCGCACCGAAGAGTACGGTAGCGCCAAGCACGTGTGGGAAGTGAACCGCCTGCAGTTTCTGCCACTGATTGCCCTTCGCTACCGACAAACCAAGGACGTCCGCTTTCTGGAGCAGTTTCGGCACTTAGTTACGCAGTGGACCGAAGCCAACCCGTACCTGATGGGCGTAAATTGGTACAGCAACATCGAGGTCAATATTCGCTTAATTGTCTGGTTCTTCTGCTGGGAAATACTGGAGGCTAGTTCGCTAGCGGAAGAAGATTCGGAATTCAGAGCGTTTGTAAACCAAGTATGGATACCCACCATCTACCAGCACTGCCAGTACAGTTACCAGAACCCATCTAAGTTTTCGTCGGCCAATAACCACCTGATCAGCGAATACGCCGGTTTGTTCGTAGCCGCTTCGTACTGGAATTTTGCCGAGTCGGCGCAGTGGGCAGCCCACGCCCGCCGGGGTTTAGAGCAAGAGATCGTAGCGCAACACTCCCCCCAGGGTGTAAACAAGGAGGAGGCCGCCGAGTATATCCAGTTTATTACTGACTTCTTTTTGATCCCGTACGTAGTGGCCGAGCGAAGCCGTCAACCCTTCTCGCAGCGCTACTTCAGTATGCTCGAGCATATTCTGGATTATATCTTCTCGCTCATGGACCAGCGCGGGAATATTCCCTACTACGGTGACGAAGACGATGGCAAGGTGGTGTTTTTTGATAGTGACCCACCCGACAACTTCTGTTCACTGCTGGTTTCTGGGGTAATTCTGTTCAAGAATTCCGCTTGGAAGCGTCGCACCGCGGCCATCGACAACAAGAACTTAATTCTCTTTGGCGAAACGGGGCGAGAAGTTTACGAAGACGTAGCGGCTGATGCGCCTCCCCCTCCCTCACAGTTTTACGCCGATGAGGGGCACTTTATCCTGCGGGCCGCTTCCGAAACGCAGGAGACGTACGTCCATCTGGATGCGGCCCCGTTGGGCTTTTTATCGATTGCCGCCCACGGGCACGCCGACGCGCTTTCGTGGGCGCTGCACGTAGATGGCTGCCCGGTCGTTGTTGACGTTGGCACCTATACCTACCACACCGAACCCGACTGGCGAAGCTATTTTATCGGCACCTTGGCCCACAATACCGTCCGTATCGACGGGCAAGACCAAGCCCAGAGCACCGGCCCCACCCTGTGGAGCAACCATTACCAAGTAGAGGTGCTACGTAGCCAAACTAATGATGCGCATGATCTGGTGGTAGCTAAACACAACGGTTACCAACGGTTGGGAATTACGCACCAGCGCACGCTATCGCTCGACAAAAAGGCCCACCGAATGCGCATCGTGGACGACATTATTCTGAGTCGCCCCGGAGAGCACGTGCTGGAGATGCCCTTGCACCTGCACCCTTCAGTAGCCGTGGAGCATTCAGCGCAGGCATTTATACTCACCACCGCCCATGCCCGACCGGTAACCGTACAGCCCGACCCGGCCCTGGCCGTGTCGATAGTTCGGGGGCAAACCAACCCGACCCTAGGATGGTACTCAGCTTCCTTTCAGCAGAAAGAGCCCACTTCAGTACTGTACGGCAAGCTGACCATCCGGCAAACGACGCAGCTGATTACCGAAATCACGATTGGTTAACAGTTCGTTCTTAAACATTTTTATTCCAATCGAATTGATATACGTTAGATTGATCACTAATTTGGCTAAGCAGTTGGTCAGCGTACCAACAATGCCTCTAAAGCCCTACAGCACAAACACAACTACTTGATAATACTATGGCGGAAGTAATACGAATGCCCAAGATGAGCGATACAATGGAAGAGGGAGTAATCGCTTCCTGGCTCAAAAAAGTAGGCGACACGGTGGAGTCGGGCGACATACTGGCCGAAGTAGAAACCGATAAGGCTACCATGGAACTGGAGTCGTTTGAAGACGGCACCCTGTTGCATATCGGCGTAGAAGAAAGCGACTCGGTGCCCGTAGACGGGGTGATTGCCATCATTGGCGAAGAAGGCGAAGACATTGCTGACCTCCTGAAAGAGATCGAGTCGGGAGAAGGCAACGGCCAGAAAAAAGAAGCATCCGATGCGGAAGACGCTGATCAGGGTTCCTCTTCGGATGATGATACCGAAGAGCCCGACGAAGAAACTTCGGACGAAGAGGCAGACGATTCGGGCGAAGAGGTAGATGCTTCGGACGTAGCGGCCAACCTGATCTTGATGCCCAAGATGAGCGATACGATGGAAGAGGGAGTAATTGCTTCCTGGCTCAAGAAAGTGGGCGATACGGTGGAGTCGGGCGATATATTGGCCGAGGTAGAAACCGACAAAGCTACCATGGAACTGGAGTCGTTTGAAGACGGCACCCTGCTGTACATTGGAGTGGAAGAAGGCGGCGCCGTGCCCGTAGACGGGGTGATCGCGGTGATTGGTGAGGAAGGAGCCGACTACGAAAAGCTGCTCAAAGCCCAGGGCAAACCAGATAAGAAGAAAGACAAGCCGGAAGACACTGCGTCTTCTTCTGATGAGCAAACCAACGAAGCAGCTTCGGACGCGGAAGAGGGCAGCGAGAAAGACGCCCCCGCCTACACTCCCGGACGTTCTAGCAACGGCAGCAGCAGCGACAAAACCGACGGCCGCATCAAAGCCTCTCCGTTGGCCAAGAAAATGGCCGAAGAAGAGGGTTACGATCTGGCGAGCATCGAGGGGTCGGGCGAGAACGGCCGTATCGTGAAGCGGGACGTAGAAAACTACCAACCCAGTGCTAAACCCGAAGCGGCACCATCGGAAGACAAGAAAACCGACGAAGCATCCAAGGCTCCTGCTGCCCCGGTGGAGCTACCCGCCGTGGTTGGTGAAGAAAGCTTTGAAGAGGTGAAGGTGTCGCAGATGCGCAAGGCCATCGCCCGCCGCCTGGCCGAGAGTAAATTCGGCGCGCCGCACTTCTACCTCACCATGGAGATTAATATGGACCGGGCGGTTGAGGCCCGCGCCAGCATCAACGAGTACTCCCCCGTAAAAATCTCGTACAACGATATCATTATTAAAGCCGTGGCTGCTGCCCTGCGTCAGCATCCCAAACTCAACGTATCGTGGCAGGGCGACACCATGCGCCTCAACCAGCATATCCACATTGGGGTGGCCGTAGCGGTTGACGAAGGCCTGCTGGTACCCGTCATTCGCTTTGCTGATAATAAATCGCTGGCCCACATTGCCACCGAGGTAAAGGAACTGGCCGGAAAGGCTAAGAATAAAAAGCTACAGCCGCAGGAGCAAGAAGGAGGCACCTTTGCGGTGTCGAACCTGGGTATGTTTGGCATTGAGGAGTTTACCGCTATCATCAACCCGCCTAACTCCTGTATTCTGGCGGTTGGCGGCATCAAAGAAACTCCGATTGTTAAAAACGGTGAAGTGGTACCGGGTCACGTGATGAAGGTAACCCTGTCGTGCGACCACCGCACGGTAGACGGAGCCTTAGGCGCCGCTTTTCTGCAGACGCTAAAAGCCTTTATTGAAGAGCCACTGCGCATTATGATTTAGGGCGTGTTGACATATAACCTAAACGGCGATTTTGGTACGCTTTCCACCTGTTCTGCGTTGCTTTCGGCGCCCGATGCCTCAGCATCGCGTTTCTCAAGCGCCTTAATCAGACGAAAACTGTCCTCAAAATCTCTCGTTAATCTATATGTCAACACGCCCTAGACGCAAGAAGCGTCGCTACGACCTTCGTTTTTCATCTTGGAAAGAGCCTAGCAGTTTGCCAGGCTTTTTTTATAACCCTCATCTATCAATTCGCGTATCTTCATTTTTGAGTGGCGTCGTTGCCGCTTTGTACTCAGTCACCGAACGCTATGAAACCACTGATAAAGTCCACCACCGTTGTTGCGATTAAGCACAACAACCAAACTGCTATTGGGGCCGACGGCCAGGCCACGATGGGCAATACGGTAGCCAAAAGCAACGTCAAGAAGATTAGAAAGCTACAGGAAGGAAAGATTCTAACGGGTTTCGCCGGTTCTACCGCCGATGCGTTTACCCTTATTGAGCGCTTCGACGAGAAGCTGGGTGCCTACAGTGGCAATATGAAGCGGGCCGCTATTGAGCTAACCAAAGACTGGCGTACCGATCGATACCTGCGTCGCCTGGAAGCCATGATGATCGTGGCCAATCAGGACGAACTGCTGATCTTATCTGGTACCGGCGACGTGCTGGAGCCTGACAACGGCATTGCTGCCATCGGGTCGGGCAGTATGTACGCCCAGGCCGCCGCCGTGGCGCTCAAGAAACACTCACCGCAGATGACCGCCGAAGAGATGGTGACCGAAAGCCTGCATATCGCGGCTGATATCTGCATTTACACCAACCACAACCTGGTGGTAGAGAAGTTAGAGGCTTGATAAAAGAGTGGAGAAAAAATAGTTAAAAGCTTAACGCCGCTGTAGAGACATACTGCACTACTAACGTCAACTAGGCGTTGATTTCGTCTATGATTGCCATCACGTTGATTGAGCAGTCTTCCAGCACCGTAATATCCTTGTCCCAATCAACGAACGTCCAGGACTGTCCGGTTTCGGCTACTACTACCTTTTCGGTGTCCGTAAGTACCCATATTACCTTCTTAACCCCGAACTGAAACAGCTCTTTGGTTTTTGTGTCTATGTACCCCAGGCTGTCTTTCAACCCTTCAATGGTTTCCAGTTCAGCTTTAATATCCACCTCAATGACTACTTCCGGAGCAAAGCCCAGGTACTTTCGCTTGTCCTTAACCTTTTTCATCGCATCACGGCGCACAATGGCGATGTCAGCCGCTCGATACTTCCCTCGGGCCAGTTGAATACCAAGTTCACTGCTAAGCACTCTGTACTCCTTGCTCAAAGTAGATAAAGCGTACACCAAATCAGTGACCAGCGACGATTGTAAAATACTACTTCCCATGATTTCTTCTAAGGTTTTGATTCCGTCCAGATACTCTCGGTACCCCTGGTAATAAATTGGTCCTTGATCGGTCACTTCGTAGACCAATTGCTCTGGAATAGTTTGCACGGCAGTTTCCATTCTTCGTTCTTTTGGGGCAATATACAATTTTTAGCGCTCGGGGGTCATGAAGATAAAGACGCTTTTAGTGAAAAGAAAGACCTACGCGGGCTCCGGCAACCACATTCGCAGACCGGGGGCGGCTTCTACCCAGAGTAGTGAGTCGTAGCGGGCCAGCACCGGCACCGTCGTGCCTACCAAATCTAACTGAAAAACTCCTTCATCCAAAGCGGCTTCATCCAAAGCGGCTTCATCCACGGTCCAGTACCACTGAGCCGCTTTCGGCACGATAACCTGAGCAACCGCCTCTTCAGCCGAACCGACGAGCGACTGGTGCACGTACCCCCGTTGTCCGCTCGGCAGTTCCACCCGAAACCACTTTCCGGTAGTCCCGAGCAGATGCAGCAAGGTGTGCTGGCCGTAGGTGCCTACCACCGCCGACCGGGTGGTTGGTGCCGCCCGCAGATTGGCCGCCGGGGCGCTCACCCGGGCCGGGCGCTTTAGCAGCGCCGTGTCGGTTTCGACTACCGGAAGCTCTGAGGCAGCGTTGTCAATAAAGGGGAAAGGATCAACCGCCCCCTGCTCGAAGCGGTACACTCCGAAGTGCAAATGGGGGGGCGTGGTGCGCGCGTTGCCGGTGTTGCCTACCCAACCGAGGGTATCGCCCGCCCGCACCCGCTGGGCCGGACGCACCGCCTGGCTGTCCAGATGGGCGTAGTACTGGTTCATGCCACGGGCTTTCAGCCACACCACCTTACCACCTAGTCGGCTGCCGGTGCGGGCACTCACCACTCCGGCGGAGGCGGCCACCACCGGGGTACCCCGCGGGGCGAAGATATCTACTCCCCGATGACTACGAGCGCCGCCATCGCGCGGCGCGCCGTAGAAGCTGCCCACCGCCCGGCTATTGTGCCCGGCCACCGGAAAGCCCAACGAAGGGGCAGCCTCTACCGTAAGTTCGTAGCTGGCAGTCTGCAGCAGTTCGGGCTGCAGGCGCAGGTGGTGCACCTCGTCGCGCTCTACATCGTAGGAAAGCTGAAGGGTGGAATCGGCCGAAGCGACTGCCTCTAACGTGGTATCAGAAGTTACCTTGAAGACATCTACAAAAAAGGAAGCCGAAGACGATGTTCGCACGGCTACCCTGATGCGCTGCCCGGCGCGCACGGCATAACGAAACGCGGTTGCGTGCGGCCGTTCGGCCACGAAGTAGCCTACCTCCCGAAAGGGCAGCGCCACGGTAAGGGTGTCGCGTAAGCTGGTTTCAGCGGCTAGTAGCCAACTGCTGCCCAGGGCGGTTTGGTCGAGGGCCGCGCGGCGCAGTGACTGTTCGTAGCGCTCGTGGGGCGACAGCCCAGAAAACAGCGAACCCACAGTGCCTCGGCGGTTACAGGCTACTAGCCATACCAACAGTATCAAAAGCAAAGGCGAATATCTCATGCAAAGAGCTAAAAGTAGTGCGTTTCTTCAACGTTCTTCCCCCCGCTTTCATTCCGCAGTGCGTACCTTTGAAATAATCAAACCGGGTACCTCATATGAATTTTGATGAAGATTTACTCAGACGGTTAACAACCCGCTTACGGGGTGAAGCTCCGGGCTGGACCTTGCCTGGCTGGGAGGCGCAGCAGTGCATGGCCACCGAGGTGCACCGGCGCGCTCGGCTTCAGCCCCGCCCCAACGCCCGGCGGGCCGCCGTGCTGATGCTGCTGTACCCGCACCAGGGTTTAACCTACCTTCCGATGATCGTGCGGCCCACCTACCCCGGGGTGCACAGTGGGCAGATCGCCCTGCCGGGCGGTAAGGTAGAACCAGAGGATGCTTCATTGGTGGCTACCGCCCAGCGCGAAACCGAAGAAGAGATTGGCGTACGGGTACCCAAAGCGCAGATCATCGGAGTATTATCCGAGCTATACATTCCGCCCAGCAACTTTATCGTTACCCCGGTGCTTGCCTACACGCTGGCACCGCCTACCTACCAGCCAGAACCCCGCGAAGTAGCGCGGGTGCTGGACTTCCCGCTGGCCGCCTTCACCGAACCGAGCAACGTATCTACCGTAAGGGTTAAGGCCATGCGGGGCGTCACTTTGGAGGCGCCTTGCTACGTAATTGACGGACACACCGTATGGGGTGCCACCGCAATGATGATGAGCGAGCTACTGGCGGTGCTAGAAAAAGAATTGTAGTTACGTCACCGTCTTCTTCTTCGCGCCCCGTTGTTTCAGCGTGAGTAGCAGGTACACCCCGATCAGCACCAACGGGATGCTTAGCCATTGCCCCATGTTAAGCGGAATACTACCCTCCCAATCGACCTGATCCTCCTTAAAGAACTCGTGCACGAAGCGCAGTCCGAATACCCAGATAAGAAATAAGCCCAGAAATAACCCTTCGGGGGTTTCTTGCCGCAAACGCGTCCAAAGTAAGAACAGTAGTACAGAAGCTAAGAA
>JBASAY010000046.1:0-14817 GCA_049650865.1 Tunicatimonas sp. | reverse complement strand
CGTCCGCCCACCAGGAACGAAGTTTTGTCTTTGATTATCGGCCCTTCCACCGCCAGCCGACTGGAGACGAGGCCAAGGCCGCCCTGCACCCTGAAATCGTCGTAGCTGCCGTTTCGCGTGTCCACGGTGAGTACTGAGGAGAGGCGGCCGCCGGACTGGGCGGGCACGTGCCCCTTGTAGAGGGTAAAGTTCTCAGACACGTCGGGATTAAACACCGAGAAGAAGCCGAGTACGTGGGAAGAATTGAGCAGCAGCGCCCCGTTTTGTAGCACCAGGTTTTGGTCTACCCGGCCGCCGCGTACGTTGAAGCCGCTGGCCCCCTCGCCCACCGTGCTTACGCCAGGCAGCAGCAGTAAACTCTTTACCACGTCTACCTCGCCCAGAAAGGCGGGCAGCGTTTTGATGGTTTCAATGCTTAGTTTCTCAACCCCTGAGCCAACACCCCGCACGTTTTCGTCGGCCGCCCGGCCCTCAACCACTACCTCATCCAAACCCACCGACACCTCTTGCATGGTAACGTCCAGGGTTCCGCTGGCGTACAGGCGCACGGTTTTGGCCACGGGTTGCAGCCCAACGTACTGAAAGGTAAGGCGGTGCTCACCGACGGGCAACACCAGGCGGTACTCTCCCTTCCGGTTAGTGATGGTGCCCCGGTCGAGGGCAGGTATTGATACGGTCGCTTCGGCAATGGGCCTTCCGCCTTCTGAGCGTACCTGACCGGCCAGCACTGCTTCCTGCTGGTCAGTTTGGGTAAGACTACCGATGGTGATGACTTCCTGAGCGAGGAGGGCAAGCGGTAGTATCAAACAAAACGTTGTCAGGAAAAGTCGGGACACAATGTTGTAGTATCAATGTCGGTAGGTAAATGTAGCGATTTATTTTGATGACCTCCTGAAGATTTGCATCGGGGCATTGTTCTTAGCTACTAGCACCAACTCCCCCTTTTGAGTACGCACCGGAACCATATCCCGCACCTCGCCACGCACAAAGAAACCAGACTGCTCCACCACCGCAAACTGCCCGGTTCCGTTACCTTTTAACAGTAGCCCATGGCTGGCGTCATAGATGCCAATTTCGGGTTTAGAGCGATAGAAGTTGCCGCCCAGCAGCAGGTCTACGTGCCCGTCTTCGTCAAAATCATCCGCCAAAATGCTGTAAACGGGCGAGAATTGCGCTTCGGCAGGTAGCGGGCGCATCACAAACCGACTGTCGCCCTGATTGATGAACGCAGCGCTTTCGGTGGTGCGCACCTCCCAGCGAACGGCACTACGCAGCTGTTTGGGCGTAAATAAATCATCAATGGTTTGCCCCTGGTAGGCATCGTAGCGCAGGTACTTCTTCTTTAGCGAAGGAACTTGCTTCACCAAGTCGTTGCGCAAGGTCAGCGGGTACAAGGTGTCGTGCTGGTACATGCTGACAATCTGCTCGGCCTTTCCGTTGCCGTCGAAGTCGTTTACGTGCATGGTGAGCGGTTGCTCGGGGGAGGCTTTCAGACGAGCGTTGCGCCCCAGGTTGCCTGCCACAAAATCTAGGTCACCGTCGCCGTCCAGATCTACCACCTCCAAGCAGTTCCAGAACCCTTGGGTTTGCGCCAGTCCGGCTTCCTCGGTTGCGTCAGCAAATGTGCCTCCCTGGTTGCTAAATACCCGTACCCCCATCCAATCGCCTACGATGATCAGGTCTATATCTTGGTCCTGGTCGTAGTCGGCCCACTGGGCGGCGGTAATCATCCCCAGGCCTACCAGTTCGGGGGCGGCTTGTTCGGTTACGTTACGAAAGTTGCCCCGCCCGTCGTTCTGCAAGATGTAGCCATTCACGGGCACACCATATAAGAACGGACGCAACCGGAGGCCGACAAACAAGTCCTGATCACCGTCTTGGTCGTAGTCGGCAGCGCGCACGCAGGCGGTGCTCTCGAAGCGAGCGGTAGGCAGCAGTTGGGCTGACTTAGTAAAATTACCTCGTCCGTCGTTCAGGTACAGCCGGTCGAGCAGTGCCGACGAGCTACTGGGTAACTCGCTGCCCCCGCTGGCTACGTACAAATCCAGGTCACCATCCTGATCAGCGTCGAAGAGTAGCGCATCGGTGTCCTCACTGCTCTGATCTTGGGTAAACACTGTTTCGTTGGTGCGTACGAAGGTGCCGTTCTTCTGCACAAACAGGGCGCCGGGTTGGTCTTTGGCACCACCCACAAAGAAGTCTTCCTGTCCGTCGCCGTTCACGTCGCCGGTGGCCAGTTTAGGGCCCTCGGCCGACAACATGTGGAACAGCAACGGGTCGCGGTTGAAGTCGGAGAACTCGTTTTCGCGGTGTTGGTAATCTATATCTACCGATGCAGTAATATCTTCCAACCACGGGGCGGGGGCAGTAGTGGCCCGCCACCCGGCCGACTGGCGTAGCTCCGTCGCTTCCGCCTGGTGCAACTCAAGAAGCTGGTTGCTACTTACGGTTTGGCGGAAAGTGGAGCGGCCGTCGGGCCACTGCACGCGCAGGGAGTCTACGGTGGAAGCAGCCCCCAGGCCAAACACCAGTTTGGTATCTACCGTCGACTCAAACCCCCGCATGGGAGCTAGTTCTTGGTAGTGCAGCTTCCCTTGGCTCCAGAGGGTTACCTGGGCGCCCAGGGCAAAGGTGTTATTGCCTTCGCCCACCAGCTTGACGCTTAGCGAATGATTTTGCGGCAGTAAAGTGTCGGTCTCGTTGCGGTAGACAAACGGGGGCATGTTTACGTTGTTGACGATCAGGTCTAGGTCACCATCGTTGTCCAGATCGCCGTAGGCTGATCCGTTGGAGTGACTCGGCTCACCCAGCCCCCATGCTTCCGCCTGGTTTACAAACGTAAAATCGCCCTGATTAGCAAAAGCGTAGTTGGCAATCTTCTCCGACGGAATAGAATCGATCAACTGCTGAATGACGGTTTTTTCTCTGCTCAGAATAGCCCGCACCGTTTTCGGATCGCCCATAAATTGGATATAGTCCTGATCAAGCAAGTCCTTGTAGATTCCATTGGCCACAAAGATGTCCGTATGGCCATTGTTATCCAGATCGGCCATCAATGCTCCCCAGCTCCAGTCGGTAGCGTGTACACCGGCCAAGCGGCCAATTTCGCGAAAAACGGTTGTGCGACCGCTCGATGCCGGGGGGGCATTAAGTTGCAGTACGTTGCGGGCAAACTGCTGGTGATAGCCGTTCTTCACGTTCATCCGGTACTTGTCCCAGGTTTCAAACGCCGCCTTGGTTTTATAGCGCCGCTCGGAGTCGGGCAACATTTCGGTAACAAACACATCAGGATAGCCGTCGTGGTTGATATCGGCCATGTCAGCTCCCATCGAGCCCAGGCTGATCTCAGACATTTGAGCCTCTAAATCTTCGGTAAACCCGGTATGTCGGCCAGTACCGTCCCCGTTGTTGATGTACAGGTAGTCGCGCTCGAAGAAATCGTTCGATACGTAGATGTCTTGCCAGCCGTCGCGGTTCACGTCGCCGATAGTGACTCCTAGTCCGAAACCAATGGCGCTGCCGTAGATACCCGCGGCCTCGCTTACGTCTACAAACTTTCCGTTATCGTTGCGATACAGTTTGTTTCCTCCTTCCGGGTCGCGCACTTCCCGCTGGCCAGGCCGCAGGTCGTAGCCTCCCACCGAGCGGAACGAGTTGTTGAGCAGGTACATATCCAGGTCGCCGTCGCGGTCGTAGTCGAAGAAGGTAGCGTGGGTAGACAACCCCTGGTCGGCAATGCCGTAGGCGTGGGCTTGTTCGCTAAAGGTTACCAACCCACTGAGAGAAGGGTCAGCGTTGTTGATAAACAATTCGTTGTGACGATTTTTGCCCTGCGGACTACCTGATTTGCATACGTAGATATCCAACCAGCCATCGCCGTTCACGTCAGCCAGACTCACTCCGGTAGACCATACGCCCCGGCTGGCTACCCCGGCGGCCGGGGTGATGTCCTCGAAGCGGAAGTCACCCCGGTTTAGGTAGAGTCGATTATCCACCAAATTGCCGCAGAAGAACACGTCTGTCAGTCCGTCGTTATTTACATCGCCTACACCAACTCCTCCTCCGTTATAGAAGTTACGGTAGGTGTACACGTTAAACTCTTCGTCGTAAGACAGCTGATTGACAAAGTCAATGCCGGTATAGGAAGCGGGCAGGGTGGTAAACAGCCGGTTGATACTAACGGCTGGTTCTTCGGACGGGTGACAGCCCAGGACCAGCCAGAAGGTGCTAAGGATGTACCACTTGGTGCGCAGTGCTTTCAATAACTCTGATTTTCTGATAGTAACAGGAAAACGAAGGTAGCTGAATAAAGGCGGGGCACCTAACAAAGTATCGTCATGCTTTAGTGCCTTTGATCGTTCTGTACAACGAGCTTTCGCGATAAGTTCATGAAAATAAAAACCCAATTGGTTCTCCAACATAGTAATTAAAATAGCGTAATATTTTGTATTTTTGTGGTTTCAACAATAACAAACCCATAACCTATTAAAGATGAAAAAATACCTACCTTCTAATCTGACGGCTATCCTGCTCGGGTTAGTTGTCCTAACCATCGGATTTGCCTGCGAAGAAGACAGCGGTATCGATCCATATCAACCGTACTACTTGGTAATTACCGGACCTAATGAAGTAGCCCCTGGTGCGTCTATCACCTATTCGGCCAACCCGTACCAGGGCGAAACGTACACGTGGGAAGTACCTGCCGGTGCTACTCTAGAGGGGCAAGGAAACGACACCGTGACGGTTGTATTTAGCGCCGCCAGCAGTGGTAACGTTACCGTAGCCGCTCGTGGACTCACCGAGTCCCGGAACATCACCGTGAATTCTACCCTGCCGACTCCTACCGTTGAGCTTGCCGACACTGCTTTAGCGCAGGGTGGCACGCAAGATGTTATTATTAGTTTTGCTAAGGATATTGAAACCGCTCCTACTGTTACTTTCGCAGCGGGTGAGGGTACCCAAGGCGGCACCCTGGGCGCCCTAGAGCGGGTTGATGAACGTAGCTTTCGCGCACCCTACACTGCCGGTAGCGGCAATGGCACCGACGAAATTGTGGTGACGGGCGCCGTTTCTAACGCCTTCTTTGGGGCGCAGCGCGACACGGTAGAGACTACCTTTAATGTATACACTACCGATAACATCGCGGCCACCGCTACCTTAGAAGCTTCTCAGACGCCGGTTGTTTCGGGTGAAACGGTTACGTTTACCGCTACTTTTAACGAAGAACTTTACATTGCCCAAGACTCGGTAACTATAACGATGGTTAGCTCCAGTCTGCTTACTCGGGACACTACCTACATAGACAACGCGGTGATGAGCACGCTGGACGGCATCAACTGGACATACGATTATCAGCCCACTACCAGCATTGATGATATCGCTTCGGTATCTATTAGCGCCCCGGCCGATTTGGCAGGTAATGTTACTATTCTTCCTGATCCCATTCTTATTGAAGTTAGAGAAGATAACTAGCGAATTATAGCGTAGCTAGAAAATACGAAGCGAGGCAGACTAGTTCTGCCTCGCTTTTTTTGGGTGCCTAGCGGTTTGTTATCTCTAAATGTCTGTTGTATTGAACTGGCAATAGCTACAATTCGGAGTACTCTCGGTAATCAACTATTCAAAAACGCAGCAAATAACACTACTAAAAGTAGCAGGGGGACGTTGAAATGATAATATACCTACCGCGAATGCTCGTCATCGCTTCTATGCCCATAGATGGTCGCCTGGGGCGGGTGGCTGTGGGCTATGATAACGGATGGTAAGCAACGATATGTATTGTTGGCTAACATTTTGAGGTAAATGAAAATTCAAATTGTAATTTTATTTTTGATAGTTCCTCTAACTGTTACTGGACAGACCAATCTTTATATAGTTGGAACAGTCCACGCCCGGACGAAGAACTTTAACCCCGACAGTGTCTTAAATATTCTGTCAAAGCTAAAGCCAGACTTAATTCTTGTAGAACTTGATAGTTCATTTTTTGATGATGAATTTAACCTTAAAATTAGAACACCGACGAACGAAACTATAGGAATTAAAAAATATGTTTCTAAACGCCCTACCCCAATTAGGCCCTATGACGTTAGGGGCAGAAAGCGAGCGATAAATGTAATCGAAGTTGAAGCAGAATCATTAGACAGGATTAGTTCAATTAAACAGCGATTAGACGCAAGCCAAAGGCAAACATACATTGACTTTAAACGGACAAACGAAGAGGTAATTTCATTTTTAAAAAAGAAGCCCCGTGAGATAAATCAAATCTATACCAATGTCCTTGTGGAACAGAACCAATTATTGATGTACAAAGGTTTGTTGGAAATAATTGAATCAAGGTCAGAGTTGGATGATCTTAAGGTAGGTTACAGGCAATGCGGTGTCTTTTGGGATTACAGAAACAAAAGAATGGTTCAGCATATTTTATCCTTTTTGAACATGGATGTTTTTAGAAATAAGACCATAGTCTTATTTACGGGATTTATCCATAAGTACTATTTGCTAAACCAATTAATGCCTAAGCAGGAAATGGGTGGATTTGTCATCAAAGAATATTACGAATGAAAACGGTAGCTAACATAATCAATGCAGACACTCGGGGTGCAGTCTAGGTTCGCAAGTTTAGTTTTCAAACAGGGCTTTGCTAGGTAGGGCATTTTATCACTTCAAAGTCCGCAACGTTACATACGCTCATCTTAATTTTCGTCTATCGGTTAAATAAAAAAGCCCCTTAACTCGTGGTTAAGAGGCTTTTCTCGTTAAATATTTTAATTAGTCATTCGCTCTACTCAGCAGCGTACCCTGGATTTTGTCTAAGGTTACTGTTAGAGTTTAGCTGGTCAAAGGGAACCGGGAAGATTGTCACGTAATCAGGGGTAGCGTTCTTGAACTTCCAGGGAGACGTGTACTCGCCAAAGCGAATCAGATCCTGACGACGGTAGGCTTCGGCGAACATTTCGCGCCCGCGCTCAGCAAGCAGTAGGTCAGCAGTGAGACGATCCACTGGGCTTACTTCAGAACGCTCGCGAATTTGGTTAACCAAAGCTAACGCCGTTCCGTCACCACTATTCAATCTAAACAAAGCCTCAGCTTTCATCAGTAGAATATCGCCGTAACGGAAGATAGGGAAATCGTTATCCAAATCTTGAGTAGCACCAAGCGCGATCTCATACTTACCCACGCGGGCTCCTGCATCACGACGCGCATTCGGGGCCAACTGATTCACTTCCGGAGTGAAGATGATCGGTGCATTATTGGCCCCTGGATCAGTCATCAGTTCACCACTGGTGTTAAACTGAGGCCCAACGATGAGATTGGCTTTGCGCACATCGTTATCCTCGTACGAATCATAGAACTCCTGCAATGAGCAGAAGCCGTTCCACGGCTGTGCCGTAAGATTGTAGGTATTTTGATTCGCGTAGTGTAAGGTACGCATGTGAATGCTGTGGCCAGGAGCAAACTGCGGATCGTAGGGAACCGCAAAGATATTCTCTCTAGAGTCCTGATTCTCCGTATCAAAATTGGCAAAGTAGTTGTTTTCCAGCGAGTACTGTCCTGAGTTGATGATTGCATCAGCCTCGGTGACAGCATCTTGCCAACGAGCCTCGCCAGTATAGACCTCGGCGTTGAGATACAATTTGGCCAGGATGGCGTGGGCTGCCCACTGGGTTACTCGTCCGTAGTTGTTTAGCCCAACCTCTGTATCTAACAGATCTATGTTATCTCTGATGCTTGTTTCTATAAATTCAAATACCTCCGCTCGGGTGTTGTTCGTCGGTGCAAAATCGGCGGGTACAGAGAATTGGTCCACAATCGGTACATTGCCGTACAAATCCATCAGCATGTAATAGTACAAGGCACGTAGTACCCTTAGCTCAGCGATAAACTTCTCTGAACCTTCTAAACCTTCGGCGGCTTCCTCAAAAGTTTCGATAACTCGGTTACAAGCATTCACACCCTGAAAACCGAAGTTCCAACCAGCATTCATTGATGGGGTGCGGCTGTTGTACTCCTGCGTGTGCAGTTGCGCCCAGGCACCGTTATCAAACCAATCCGCCCCTCGTTGAGGAACAATCATCTCATCGCTAGGTACCTCTTGAAGGATAAACCAGCCGTCGCCAGCAATACCATACAAGTTAGTATAGGCTGCTCCTAGCGCTGAGATAAACTCTTCTTCGGTATTGAAGAAGGTATCTGTAGTCACATCGCTAAATAGTTCTTCTTCCAAATCGGTACAACCCAAGCTGGTTACCAGAACTCCCGTCAGCAATAAAATTTTATTATACAATCGTGTCATAAGTGTATGTCTTTTAATTACAGTGCAACATTTAATCCTACCGTAAAGGTTCGGTTCAGGAAGTAAGTATTACGTCTTTCAATACCAGGGGCCAGATTGTCTCCGTTATCGTCAAACCGTACCTCGGAATCAACTCCTGTATAATTGGTAAGCGTAAATAAATTTTGTGCCGCTACGTAAACTCTCACTTGTGATAGGAAGTCTACGTTTTCTACATTGAAGTTATAGCCCAAAGTTGCGTTGTCCAAACGTAAGAAAGAGGCGTCCTCTACGTGATAGCTAGAAAAGCGAGCATCTTCAGTAAGGAACCGTACGTCACCTTCAGTAGCAGACTTCAAAATGTTGTACGAGTTAATCACCTTAGGAACTTCGTAGAAGGCGCGGAACGTGTTGACTAAATCGTGCCCAAAGGAACCGCGTAGAAAGAAATTCAGATCCCACCGACCGTAGCTCAAGGTATTATTCAAGCCCAGCGTGAAGTCAGGAAGTCCGTTACCAATAACGGTTTCGTCATTACCATCGATCTTGTCGTCACCATTTAAATCCTCAAAAATCCATCGTCCTTCGTCGCTAATGCCTACGTATTTGGGTCCGTAAATTTGTCCCAAAGGTTCTCCCTCTTTTACCCGAATTAGGTTCGTTGCATTAAGTCCAGGAGCACCTAAGTTAGCAATCAGTACTTGGTCACCAAAGTCAAACTCGTCCGAAGATAGTGAAACCAGTTCGGTACGGTTCAGCGCAAAATTGAAGCCCATTGAATAGTTGAAGCCCTCGCCTCTTACCAAAGCACCGTCCAAGGTAACTTCTACCCCACGGTTGTTTAATTCTCCCAAGTTTAAGAGTGATCTAGGAAACTGGTTCGGGGGTACCGGTACTGGCACATCGTATATTAAGTCAGTAGTGGTACGGTCATACACATCTACTGAACCGTTGATACGGAAATTAAACAGTGAAAAGTCAACGCCGACGTTAATTTCACCCTTTCTCTCCCACTTTAGATCAGGATTAGGGTTACTACCCGGGCCGTAGGGCTGAATGTAGTTACCATTGTAGAAGAATCTTCCTCCAAGAGTTGTTAGGCGGGGAAGCGAAACGTAGTTCTGCTCGGGCAGGCTACCGGTAATTCCGTATCCTACGCGAAACTTTAACTCATCCACCTGTGGGATCGTTGTGAGGTTGGCAATGTTTACCCCAGCACTAGCCGCCGGAAACCATGCCCATTCGTTGTTCGCCCCAAACTTGGAAGAGCCCTCTCGGCGCACAACTCCCTGCACGTAGAACAAGTCATTATAATTGAAATTAACCCGGGCAAAACCGGCAATCAATGTACTAGACTCTTTTCCGCTGCCAAAATTGGGGTTTATGTTACGCGCTAAGTCTTCTGATGCACCAATGTTGTTGTAGGTAAAACGATTGGTCAGAAAGTTTCCCGCCCCAACGAAGAAGCCTTCGTTCGTCAAGTACTGATAAGAATACCCTGCCAATGCTTCAATGCTACTATTATCGCCAACTTTTCTGTCTAGGTTTAGAGTAGCCTCGAACAGTTGGTTAAGTTCTTCCTGCATGAATCGCTCAGCCCGTCCATTTGCGTTTAATCCAACCGTGTAGGCATCTTTGGGGGCGAAAAAGTTTACTTGTCGGTTATCGCGCTGCGCACTGTAAAAAGCACTTGCGTTCAACCCCTCGATAAGCTCAAAGCTCGCTCGGAAGTTGCTAGTAATATTCCGCTCTATACCATCAAACCTAAGTTGTTCTACGATAGCCCGGGGGTTGTCATAGTTGAAAGCACCGGGGGCCTGGTAGAATCCACCGAACGACTGATCTTCCTGGAAGATTGGTGCAGTAGGGTTATAGATAGTAGCAAATCGGAAGGCTGGGTTGCCATCGTTACTCTGTCCGTCATCTCCTAGATTAAACTGTGTGTCCGGCTGATCAAAACCGGAAAGGTTACGGTTAGTGATACCTAAAATTACGTCAAACGTCAATCGATCATCCAGCGCCTTCTGCCGAAGGTTTAATCGGCTATTCAACTGATCAAACCCTGAATTCTTACCTAATGCCTCAATATCTCGGTAGTTTAATGCTACGCGGTAAGTTGTCTTTTCTGTTCCGCCCGATAGCGCCAAATTATGAACATGGCTAATAGGGACCTGAGTTACCTCATCGAACCAATCGGTAGACGATCCTAAGTCTAAGTTAGGGTTGCTAAAAGCAAAGTTAGGATCGTTCACGAGTTGCCGATACTCATCGGCGTTCAGCACATCTACCTGATTAGCAATCAGATCAGTGGCCACGTACCCATTGTAATTAATCTTAGGCTCTCCGGTAACTCCACTCTTGGTGGTTACCAGTATTACTCCGTTGGTGGCGCGCGTTCCGTAGATTGCGGCAGCCGAGCCATCCTTCAAAACATCAATAGAGGCAATATCGCTCGGGTCAACGCTATTGAGATCAGCTCCCGGCACCCCATCAATAATAATTAGCGGCGAGGTATTTCCAGTGGCTGAAGAAGTTCCGCGCAGACGAATGTTGAAGTTACCGGTAGGGTCTCCGCCGGGACGGGCAATAACCAGTCCGGCCACTTTCCCTTGGATAAGCTGGCTGGGATTGTTTACGTTACCGCCGTTAAAGTCTTCGGCCTTTACGCTGGTCACGGCGCTGGTAATCTCCTTCTTCTCCTGGGTACCGTAGCCGATGACCACGATTTCATCCAGGGCTTTGATATCCTCGGCTAAGCCGATATCAATGGTAGACTGATTGCCAATTTCCACTTCTTGGCTGGCGTAACCAATAGAAGTAAACACCAGGGTTCCACCTGCTTCGGGCACGGACAAACGATAGTTGCCATCCAGATCGGTGACTGTACCGGTAGAAGTACCTTTTAGCAAAACGTTGACGCCCGGCAGCGCTCCTTCGGCGTCGGACGAGACGTTGCCCGTCACGGTTTTTTCCTGGGCGTAGAGCACGCCCGTGAGTAGCATCAGACTGGCCGCTAGCCAGAATCCTTTCATGCGAGTAAAATAATTCATAAGCATTAGTTAAGTGTGTAAGTTTTGACCCAGCTTAAACCAAACTTTTCCCGGCCTGGTTTATCTTGATGTTGCATATTTACGAAATTAGGCACGAAAATAGGTCTATACCGTGACAAATCAATAGATTACTTCATTTAAATTAATACGATTGTAACAAACACAATTGTAAAATGTATGCATACTTTCTAATCGTATTGTAATAAATGGGTGCTAATACAAGAATATCAGCAAATAACTTGAACTATGTTAGAAATAGTGTAATTGTATTTACTAAAACTAAGATTTAAAAACACACGCCTCCTTATCAACTAACTGCGGCTTAGAACCAAAGGATGAGTATTTTTAGCGTCGCCCATCACCTATGAAAAAGTTACTGGGACTTATTTTACTGCTCGCGCTCGGCGCGATCGTCGCCTACACCCTGCTGGGCGGCGAGAGTGAGGCGGCTTATCACGAGCGTATCGTTGAAGAGCGACAACGCACTGAGCGCTTCATGAAGGCTTCGCCCCAGTCGCCCTTCGCCCCAGATAGCATTGCGTTCACCAGCTTGTCGTACTTCCTGCCCGACCCGGCTTACCGCGTACAGGCGCGTCTGGAGCGAATCACCGATCACAAACTTATGATGCTGCCTACGAGCACGGGCGAAGAAGAAAAATACATCCGCTACGGCTACGCGGTGTTTAAACTGAAGGGGCAATTGCAGCGCCTGCTGGTGCTGGAGCCCTTCGAGCAACCGGCTCCGCTGTTCGTGGCCTTCGCCGACGACACCAGTGGCGATACTACCTACGGGGGTGGACGCTACCTGAACGCCGAAAAGCCCAGCCGGGCGGGGGCCAAATCGTTAGAACTGGACTTTAACCAGGCTTACAACCCCTACTGCGCCTACAATGGAACGTTTAGCTGCCCACTGCCCCCCAAAGAAAACGTACTGACGGTGGCCGTGGAGGCGGGGGAAAAAATCCCGTAGCCGCGCAATGCATTACGCGGCTACGGGATTTTCGGTTGACCGTTACATTCACTGTTTTTCCTCACTTATTTGACTGTAGTAATTCTTGGCTGCTGCTAACGTTAAGTTATCAGCCGGATCATTTTCTTCCATGATCTTCCCTAATGCGTAGTCTTCCAGCAACTGCTCTATTTTTCAAAATCTGCAATATCAATCTGCACGGCAATCTTTTGCTCATGCTCGTTGACAACGTACTTCTTCTTGATTGCCTTCATTTTTGTATGTTCATCAGGGGCGCGATTATCATCAGTGGCGGCGCGATAATCAATCCGTAGCAGCGCGATTAATCGCGCTGCTACGGATTATCGGTTGCCTACCGACCGTTTCTGCTTTTTCTTCTTGCCCGATACCTGCTGCATGGGGTTCTCACCAGAGGTGCCTCGCCCTTCCTTCTTCTCCTTGAACACCTCGAAGCGGGTGGGCACGTTGCGCTTGGGATAGTAATTGTTGCTCTCGTCGGTGTCGGCCGTTTCGCGGTAGGGGTCTAGCACCAGTTGCGTTACCTTTTTGTCCTTTACGAACACCTTGGTGGCTTGCTCGGCGTTTTTGCGCCAAATTTCGGCCGGAATGCGCTCGATCTCGGTGCTTCCGTCCTCGTAGGTCCAGCCCAACACGATGGGCATCACCAGCCCGCCTACGTTGGCAAACGACACCTCATAGAAGTGCTTGCCTGACTGCACCAGTTCGCGTTCTTTCTCGTCCAGCCCAGCCACAAACTCTTCATAAGCCTGCTTATCTTCCTGCCGCACCGCAAACGGATCGTACTCGTTGTAGAAGTCGCGCAGGCTCGGGTCAGCCTCAATGGCGGTGGTGGCTACGTCCTGCTCATTGTACGTCTGGCTAATGTGCTTCTCCTCTTCTTCGTACTGTTGCCGGGCAATCGGGTTTTCTACTTCCGGATTTTTGGTATTGATCTGGTAGTACTTCACCTGGTCGATGCTCATGTCGACGTGATCGACCGAATAGAACCAGCCGCGCCAGAACCAGTCCAGGTCGGTGCCCGAGGCGTCTTCCATAGTGCGGAACAGGTCGGCTGGCTCGGGGTGCTTAAAGGCCCAGCGCTCGGCGTAGGTCTTGAAAGCGTAGTCGAACAGCTCGCGGCCCATCACCGTTTCGCGCAGAATGTTAAGCGCCGTGGCGGGCTTGGCGTAGGCGTTGGCCCCAAACTGCTGAATCTGCTCCGAATTAGTCATGATCGGGCTGATCTGCGACTTGTCGCCCCGCATGTAGGGCACAATTTTGAAGGCCGGGCCGCGCCGTGAGGGGTAGTTGCGGTCCCACTCCTGCTCGGTGAGGTACTGCACAAAAGTGTTGAGTCCCTCGTCCATCCACGTCCACTGCCGCTCATCGGAGTTCACGATCATCGGGAAGAAATTATGGCCCACCTCGTGGATGATCACCCCAATCATGCCGTACTTAATGCGGTCCGAATAGGTGCCGTCGGCCGCCGGGCGGCCGTAGTTGAAGCAGATCATCGGGTACTCCATGCCGTTGGAAGCTTCTACTGAGATAGCTTTAGAATAGGGGTAGGGAATGGTGTACTTGGAGTAGGTGCGCAGCGTGTGCGCCACCACCTCGGTAGAGTACTGCTCGTAGAGCGGGTTGGCCTCCTTGGGGTAATACGACATGGCCATCACGGTGCGCCCGTCGATGTCGACGCCCAGCGCATCCCAGATGTACTTGCGCGAACTGCCAAAAGCGAAGTCACGCACGCTGTCGGCGTGGTACACCCAGGTTTTGGTGCCGCTGGCCCGCTGCTTTTCCTTGCGCTCGGCCTCCGCCTGACTCACAATAATTACCGGCTTGTCGGCGGTCTTCGACTGCTCGAGCAGGTCGCGCTGCTCGGCGGTGAGCACTGCTTCTGGGTTCTGTAGGGTACCGGTAGAAGCCACAATGTGATCGGCGGGCACGGTAATCTCCACCTCGTAGTTGCCGAAGGGCAGGGCAAACTCGCCACTGCCCAGAAACTGCTTGTGCTGCCAGCCCTCGTGGTCGTCGTACACCGCCATGCGCGGAAACCACTGGGTGATGGTGTAGAGGATGTTGCCATCGTTGGGGAAGAGTTCGTAGCCCCCGCGGCCGCCCATCAGGCCGCGGTCGTTGATGTTGTAATACCAGTCAATGGAAAAGCTAACGGTTTCGCCTGGTTGCAACGGCTCAGGAATGTCGACCCGCATCATGGTGCGGTTGATGGTGTAGGGAATCGAGTCACCGCTGGCATCGGTAACGGACTGGATCTTGTGCCCGCCGTCGAAGTCGTAGCCCATCAACGCTTCTACGTTGTCGATGTTCATCTTGTCCGAGATACTGTTGGTTTCGGTTTTGTAGGTGTCCGAGTCTTTGGCCCGCATGTTCTGGTCGAGCTGCACCCATAGATAGTCGAGCACGTCGGGCGACTGGTTATAATAGGTAATGGTTTCGGAACCGGTGAGGCGCTGAGTATCGTCGTTGATCTCGCACTTGATTTTATAGTCGGCGCGCTGTTG